>JAZURG010000179.1:0-60090 GCA_045606145.1 Faecousia sp. | reverse complement strand
TATACACAAAAAAGAAGGTCGGAGTCGCACGACTGCATCTGGTAAGATAAAAGTAAACACTCACAAAAAGTGGGTGTCAACTTTTTCATATCTGTTAAAATAAAGATGGAGGTGAAAGTAATGGGAACAAGGAAGGGCACCAAACCACGCAAGTGGAGTAAAGAAGAGAAATTAAAGTTGGTTTTGCTTCATCTAAATGAGAAAGTGTCCCTCATGCAGATCGAAAAAGAATACTCGGTAAGTAACGGTCTGGTGTCGACATGGGTAAAGAAATACCTGAATGGCGGAGAAGAAGCACTTGTTTCTCGCAGCGGCAATCCATACGCAGCGCTGCACACCAGCAAATCTTTGAGCGAAGTAGAGCGCCTTCGCCTCATTGTAGCCAAGCAGGAAATCGAGATTGCCCGGTTAAAAAAAGGATATTGGGTGGAAGGAGTTGGTGCAAACAAGGAGTACGTTACTGGCAACGGAAAGAGTACGAAATCGTTGAAGAACTCAAAGCAAACTATCCTGTAGATTTCCTATGTAGACTTATGGGCCTTAACAGATCCGGATATTACAAATGGAAATCTCGGCAAGGAACGATTAATCGGTATGAACAGGATCGGATATTACTTACGGCGCTGCTTCAAAAAGAACATGACAAGCATCCATCTCATGGCTATCATCGGCTTGCAAACGATGTATTTCAGGAAACTGGCTGGGTGTTTTCACATCATTTAGCACATCAGTGTTGCAAGGCTGCCGGTATACGCTCGAAGGCCAGAAAATACCGATACAAGCCACCTGGAGAAGAAAGTATTTACTTTCCTAACGAAGTCCGAGGTCGCTGGAATGCAAACGCGCCGTTGCAAATCCTTGTTTCGGACATGACTGCATTTCGAGCAAACGGTATTGAGTGGGAATGGACCATTCTGTTGGATACATTCAACAACGAGATCCTTGCTCATAGCGTAACGTCATCCAAAGGCAGCAATAAACCCTACTACGATTGCCTTGATGTACTCAAGCAACTTATGGATAAAAGAGAAGAGCAGACGTCCCAGGTAGTCTTCCACACCGACCAGGGATCTGTCTACTCCTCACGAGCTTTTTGCCAGGTCCACGTACATTATAACATACTTCGGTCAATGTCGCGAGAGGGAACTCCAACAGATAATCCAATAATTGAAGCATTAAATGGGTGGATGAAAGAAGAACTCTATCTTGACTTCAGGTTGGCATCTACGGATGATGTCCCATTACTCTTGGACAAGTATGTACATTACTTCAATAACAGTCGACCTGCGGCCGCCTTGGGCTATAAAAGCCCAGTTCAGTACAAGACCGAACTGGGCTTCTAAAACTATGGTGTTTTTAAGTGTCTACTTTTCCTTGACAAATGCACTAAGCCGGAGGCTTGATTAAGCCCTAGAAGGGCATTTTACCGGCGGGCATCTAAAGACGCACTGAATATTCTTTCTCTTGCATCTACTGCTCCGCCGCCCGTAAACGGGCACTTACGCTTCTTACCGAGCTTGTACTAACCTGCTAAATTGTTTGTTAGTAGCTCGCTTCGCTCGATGCTTGAAGCTAAAGCTTTTTTGCGGGATACCTCCACCGGCATAGCCGGTGACCAAAAAAAGCACAGGCAACACCATACGTGTTACCTGTGCTTTTCATAAGCTATTCAAATGCGCAACCACGCGGAAGATTCCATTTTCTTTTGAAATATCCACCTTACCATTATACTTCTCTACGCACTTAGTCACATTTTTCAAACCAAATCCATGATAGTTCCCTCTAACACGGCGAAGATGTTTCTCAGAATAAGGATTAGAAACTTCATAGAATAGAATATTATTATGCTTTTTCAGCTTCAGTTCGATTTTTCTCTGTTCAGCAGGAAGCTCCGTGCACGCTTCTATAGCATTATCTAGCGTATTTCCTATAAGTACATACAAATCTGCTGCAGTAACAAACAATTCCGGAGGAACCTGAACATCAACTTCTATGGATATATCAGAATTCTTTGCAATCTGAAAGTATTCATTCAATATGACACTAACAATTCTGTTGTTTACATCCACAACACAAGAGATGGAATACAACATCTCTTGAACTTCTGTCAGTGCAACACTCGTCGAGTCAACCCGAGCCGCTCGTAGATACTTGCTAATATCATGCCACAGCGCTCGCGTTTCTTCCTGTTGCACGCGCAGCTGATCATAATACTCCTGCTGCATTGCATAGTGGTGTTCTGCTATTTCAAAATCCTTTTTGATCTGTGCCTGTTCGCTGGTCTTGTTGGTGTAATAGATCATAATGATATTGGTATACAGTAGGCCTAAAAGAACAATGAGGAATAACGGATGCCATTCATAATCACCTACAAAGCACTGCCATGCAAATAAGAAACAAAGCATTATGCTGATAACCCAACACGGTAAAACTGGCAATAGTATCTTTACGGGGATTCCACCATGTGATTTCCGATTGATTATACAAACGAGAATAATCACACCAAAAAAAAGAATATGACCTGCAACCAAGAATAACGCCCTCGATGTGTGGTTATCCGTTAGAGCACTTGCGTTTACACCACAGGCCTGAAAAGCCAAGGCTGATCCTACATCTGATACCGCCACGATGGCGCAGTATGCAACACCCGAAAGGATTCCTTGTAGCAATTTTGCATCAAATAAGAGCATGCTGGCTGTCCCGATACCGGCGAAGGTAACTCCCAATCGCACGAAGGCCATATCATCCATCAAGGACAAAACTGCTAGAATAGCACCAAACACGCCGTACATTACAAGTATCTGCCAAAAAGACACCTCTTTCTTGACAAAGAGACTTGCTAAAAACATGTGGACAATCCACATTTCGGCTATCACACATGCAATTTCTACAAAATAATACATTCTTATCTCCCAAGGTAGGCATGCAGCTGATTTTCGAATTCCTGCTGCCTTCTGCGGCTAACTGGTACCACTGCCCCATTGGTGAGGTGGAGTTCTTTAGCCATAACTGTCTTTATATGAACAAAATTAACAAGGTAACTTTGGTGTGGCGAACCAAAATATCCTCTGGGTAGATCGGTTACTATCTCCTTGAGAGTCGCTCTGAATGTGAACTCCCGATCCATCGTATGCAACACTGTGTGGTGATTGAACACCTCAAAATAATAAATGTCATTCATTCTAACGACATGCGAGATTCCATCTGCAGTAAAAATAAACCGGTTAGCTTTTGCCTCAGATATTGCTGCGTTAAGAGCTTTGTTTAACTGCGTCTGAACAATAGGCTTTGTCAAGTACCGAAACGCTACCCCATAACCACGAATAGTGTATGCCGTACTGTTTGTCAGAAAAATAATTATCGGAGCAGTTTCCTGCTCAACGAGAATTTGTGCAATCTCGTATCCATTGGGCGCATTCATTTCGATATCGAGAACTGCTATGTCAAATGGATTCTTACTATTGGCCGCATATAAATCCGATGCTTTTGAAAAAGCTTCCACCACTAAATTCTCGGTAGAGTCGTATTGCCCTATAGCTACCCGGAGTGCATTCAAATCCTTGGCTTCATCGTCGCATATGGCAACACGCATAAAAATCTCTCCTTTAATCCTTACAACCGCATCTTGTGTAATAATCTGGCAAACTCAATCAATAGAGCGCGCTTCTTCTCGTCCATGTGCAATGCAAGATCAAAAAGCTCACTGACATCGTCCTTTGTAAAAACCTCATCAGAGAACAACTCATTAGCATCAATCCCCAAGCAGGATACTAAAGCCTGCAATGTTTCGATTTTAGGCATACACTCGCCCCGCTCGATCTGCCCAATAAATCCTGGGGTCTTATCAATTCTCTCTGCTAACTGCTCCTGTGACATTCCCATAGCAATCCGCCTATTTCGAATGATTTGAGCAAGCCTATCTTGCATAGTATTCATCGGTTTCGCCACCTATCCATAAGATGGCATTATTATAACCGAAAAGAAGATTCAATTTAATTAAGCGCCACTACAATTATACAATAGTGCCACTGTTTTTGCAATATAGTCTTTCATCCGCATACGACTCCAAATGCACCACCTACGCCAAATCCCTTGCTATCTGACTCTCGATTTGTTAGAAAAAGGATGTAACGAGGTGATTGAAGTGATCAAACAATTATCGCAAACATTGGCAAAATCTATTGTTTTGTCCGGAGCCGGCAAAGGCCATAGCGCAGCTGCTATAGGTTTTGGCCTTGAGCTAATCTTTACATATGTGTTCGGTACAGGCATTTTGGTGATTATTTCTATTCTATGTCACCAGCCGATTGCCTGGTTATTATTCATCCTTGGATTTGCTCCCCTCAGGACAACTGCAGGTGGATTCCACGCCAACTCCCAGCTATCCTGCTTTATTATTTCTGCCTGTCTATTTATTCTTTCTCTGGCGTCTTCATTCTTGATTTCCTGGATTAAAGGGATCCCCATATTCATCACCCTAACTGCTTTAATTCTTGTCTGTTGTTGGTCCCCAGTTGAAGCAAAAAACAAGAAACTGAACTGCGAGCAGATTTCTAAGAACAGAAGAAAAAGCTTAATTATATCCATCGCAAATACTGCACTTGCTTTCGTATTTTGCGTGGTGAATGTAGATTCTGCATTGATCAACCTATATTTTATGGGGATCGCCATGGCTGCAGCATCGCTCATCATTGCTAAAATAAAAACACGCTGAAGGGAGGATATCTTTATGAAAGCGAAGATCATGAATTGTCTCATGAAACTAGCCGGCTCCATTGCCGCTCTGGCGATGTTTTGCGCTGTTTCCAATCTGAGCAACACCTGTCATTTTCTCACGTATCAGCCGGATGTACCCGAAGAACTGATGCAGTAATCTCCCCCTATACATAGAGTGTAGTACGTTACAGCAGATCTCTCAACTCACAATATCGTCCAAGGTTTAGATCTGGGTTCCATGCTGTAACTCTATAATTTGCCCCACACAAAACATCCCGGCTCACGCCGGGATGTTTGTTTGTATTATGGTGCATTCTTCTGTGCCAGCAAACTAACAAAGCTGACTATATCTACTACGTCCACTGCTCGAATCCGTTCACGTGCTCCCTTATGCCGAGTAATGTATAGCTCATTGCCTGTTGTTGCATAACCATATAGTTGCTCATATGGATCAAGGCCTGTCTCCTTGGTTGAATCCGCTATGTCGTTCAGTATTGATAGTACCTTCTCGTCCAACATTGCCTGCTCCTGTTTCTGTCAGCTCGTCTTTTAGAAACTATACTATCACCTATTCTGTCAGAAGGCAACCGTTTGTTTCTCCACATACGCCACAAATTCGACCATCTACGCCAAATCCCTTGCGTAAACTATGCAGATTTGATAAAAACTATATATTTAAATGTGCCGACCAGTAAAACGCTAGATTACACTCGTATTCATATGGCTCGCCTATAACTGTATGAGCCGCCACTACAAAACCGAAGTATAAACCTGTACATCCCCACTTCCACCGTTCTGTATCAGACTGATACATTACGGATTAGTTTGCTCATTCTAAACCCCGCAAATATGACCTATACTTTTATTTGTACTAGACTTGTAAGGGGGGTATGAGATGGATATTGATTTTTCTCTTATAGGCAGCCGGATTCGTGAAGTGAGATCCTTAAGAGGACTTACTTCAGAGCAGCTCTCTGAGATGGTTGACCTCTCCTCTGAATCCCTGCGCCATATCGAAATTGGCTCAAGTAATCCCAGTCTCAAAAAGCTATTCGCAATCGCAGAAGCTCTGGAGGTATCTCTTGATTACCTGACAGGCCGCGTCCCCGAGTTTAAGGAAGCGATCACCTCCGATCATGCAAAAGATCTGAATCTGGATAAGAAGCAGATGAATCTGTTGAATGATCTTGTTTCTGAAATGATTCCTATAATAGCTAAGCATTTATAATGATGTATAACGCGGACAAACTGATGTCCGCGTTTTTTCTTTACCGGAATGCCTATGCATTTCGGTTTTTTTCTTTTGTTACAGGTTTCGACAAATCTCGCAGGTAATGCATGGTATAAACGGATTAGCTAGATACAACTTGTATTTGACTAATACAGTTTAAGGACATATACTATGACAACAAACGAACTACTCACCAAAATGGAAGCAGCCGCCTTCGCCCCCTTCTTTCAGGAAGAGATCAAGGCGATCTTCGATCTCGATGTAAGCTCCGGCAAATTTGAAAACGAAACACGGGATTACACCAATGCCATGAAGTATTTGGCAAAGAAACTCGATCCTGACAAACTTACTCTGCTATCTGAGTATGAGAGCATTTGTCAACAAATTCGGGAGTTCTCTGCTAGATACGGTTTTATCAGTATCAACGCTATGATATCTCCTTCTGGGATAAAGGGGTCATCCCAGTACCGGGAATCAAATGAGTCTGAGGCGTTATCCCCCAGCATATAATAGTAGTTTCTTGGGACCGTGATCATTTCTCCTTTGTGCTCGATCACATCCCCGCCGGCCGCTGCGATCCGCTTGACCATAACCCTTCCGTCATACTGAAACACAGCAATATCCCCCACCTCCAGCTCAGGATGGATCCGGAGGCCTAGTATCAAACTGCCAGTCTTCAAGGTCGGTTCCATAGAACCAGATGGCACATATCCCAGTATGAGTACAAAGCGGAAGAGACATAGTACGCTGGCTGCAACAATAATAGGTACAGACCATGTACTAATAAATTGCAAAGTCTTTTTCATATTTAATTCTTTTCCTTTTATTTTTGTTTGCTCCATATGTGGCACCACCTCTGTCGAAACATTTGTATTGACATTCTCGCTTAATTCATCTATTGTATCAAGCAAGAAAGTACATAACCGGAGGTGATCGCCATGACCGATGCCGAGAAAATTCTTCAGCTGGCACAAGAGAATAACGGCACAGTAACATCTGCCATGGTCACAAATGCCGGCTTTTCCAGAAGCGTCCTTAAATACCTATGCGATAACGGAAAACTGGAGCGCTCCGGCCGCGGCGTCTATATTCTGCCGGAAGTCTGGGACGACGAAATGTACATCCTCCAGACTCGGTATAAACGGGGCGTTTTCTCTCATGATACCGCGCTGTTCCTTTGGGGCCTTACAGACCGGACGCCAAACCGATACTGCATGACATTCCCTGCTGCCTACAACATCTCTAGCGCAAAGAAGGATAATATTAAATTCACCCAATCAGTGGAAAGCCTATATGAACTGGGTTTGACCGAAATCAAGACCCCTGCTCAAAACACAGTCAGAGTATACAATCTCGAGCGTACCTTATGCGATATTCTGCGCAAAGGAAGCCGGACAGATATTCAGATAATTACGCAAGCCTTTAAGGAGTATGTCAAGCTCCCCGACAAAAACATCGCACTTTTATCCGAGTATTCCAAGCGTCTAAAGGTAAGTGATAAGGTCCGCTCCTATTTGGAGGTATTGATATGAAGAACGCTATGCAGCTTAAAGCCATCATCAAGAAGATGGCACAAGAAAAGAAAATTTCCGCCCAGCTCGTCCTACAGAACTATATGCTGGAACGGCTATTGGAACGGGTATCCGTATCCAAGTACAGGAATCACTTTATTCTTAAAGGTGGCTTCTTGATTGCTGCCATGGTCGGTCTGGACACCCGTGCCACTATGGATATGGATGCCACCATCAAGGGGTTCCCTGTAGATGAAGGCACTATTCGCACTATGTTTGAAGATATCTGTGCTATTTCGCTTCAGGATGATGTCAGCTTCTCCTTCCGTTCGATCGGTGAAATTCGGGAAGGCGATGAATATACCGGTTACCGTGTAGCTCTGACCGCTGATTTTCCTCCCATGGCTGTTCCTCTGAAGCTGGATATTACCACCGGTGATAAGATCACACCTAAAGAAATCGAATACAGTTTCAAGCTGCTTATGGAGGATCGAAGCATCTCTGTTTTGGCATACAATCTTGAAACCATTCTAGCCGAAAAACTGGAAACAGTTATCTCCCGAAGCGATCAGAACACCCGACCAAGAGATTTCTACGATATTTATGTGCTTCTCAAGCTTCAGCATCAGAATATATGCATTGAGCAGCTAAAAGAAGCGCTGATCGCCACCTGCAACAAGCGTAGCAGCACAGAGGTAGTCAGAATTACGCAGCGATCATAGAACGGGTCAGCGCAAGTGCCATTATGCAAGACCAATGGACAAAGTACCAGACTGACTTCACTTATGCAACAGAGATCTCTTTCCAGGATACCTGCAGCGCTGTTCTTTCCGTTATGCAGCAACTCATTCCATTAAACCATAAAGGGAGGTCATCCGGTATCCGGAATGAACTCCCTTTTTTTAATTTATGACGAAATCAGTCAACGCAGCCCCAAAACACGCATACCCCTAATCAGATAATACTTGTATTCCGGCTGCAGCAAATATTGAATTTCTTCATAATAATCACCGATTACCTTCGTTCTTTCTCTGCACCGTTTATAGGTTTCCTCAGGATTTGATAACGTATCTTCCTCCCTCTCCTCAGAAACGATTCCAATCAGCATTACTGTCTGTAAATCCAAAATCGTTTCCAACGGCTCCCCATCCAAAAGAAGTTCTGCTGCATCCTTATCAATGCAGGAATTAGTAATCAATCTCAGTAAGGAGATGCCGCGGTCCTTTAATTTAGCAGAATCCATGTGAGATCCCCCTTTCATGTAAATCTTTGTTAACAATGGTTAGACACCAGGTACAGAACGTATAAACAAAATATTCCGTTTGGGTATATAAAAATACCCGATGTCTGGATCACCATAGGTGATCACATCATCGGGCTGGGCTTCTTTAAATTTAACAGGAATCGTTCTTGTCTCCGGGATATTGCACTCCTCTGGAAGCATAATCTGTTCGCCGTTAATTAGATGGATACAATAGTCTTGCGCGTACATAAAATTCACCTTTCCTCTCACAAGAGCATATTACATTTTCTACAGTTTTTACTACTTTTTCAGTTTATCTGTTGACTGGTCAATCTCAACACGCATTCACTGAAAAGTACCCCAAGTTCACTACTTGGGGTACTCTCATATTCTGTTGCGGATCACATAGCTGCAGCGATTTGCATATCGGGATAGCTCTTTAGGTACTTTCTGGCTTTGGAAATATAAGCCGCCACCTGCTTATCGCTAATACCCGTAGTGGACCCGATTTCTTTGCAGGTCTCACCGGCTGTATGACGCAAGAGCATATCAATACACCTGGCAATAAAAGGAGTTGCGCTGTTCTTTGCCTTCTCTACGGCCGCCCGGGTTAGCTCACTCTTGTGCCTCTCTTCATAATCCATATGGGTATGGTAGACAGCAAGTTGCGCTTCATCCTCGATCAGAATCTCATGACTTTGGCGCCGTGTGGCATAGATTAAAGCATCACAGATCTCATTCCAAATCAGTCTGTATGCGTATGTAGAGAATGTTCCACCTTTATCGGTCGTAGCAGCCTTGCATAAACCTATACATCCGATTTGATACAGATCATCATATGTAAACATACCGACATTATAAGGCGAATGGACTTTTTCGCGAATGACCTTGTTAACCAAACCCATGTTATCTGTTACTTTCTTCTGCTGCGCCTCTGTCATGATGCTCTCGCCTCCTTTCTTGGTTGGTATTGGACACTACGCTTAATTCTCCCTTTCTGTGCATGCAGCAGTTTTTTACTTTCATCAATTACCTGCTGACAGTAATACGGTCCCAACTGACCGATGTGTGTCTTCCCCATTGGCAATCCCAATACAGCAGACAGCCACTCATAGGCATCTTCTCTGGACATGAAGCCAGTCTCATAGAGCTGGTCAAAATGGTAATGTGCTTTGCGGCGCAGCATTCGCAGTTCTTTGTTTGCCAAACTCCCCATTGGAAGATTAGTTCCAGGGTGAACCTTAACGTAGGAATCACATCTTGGGTAATTCCGACACACATATAGCATAGTACCCGGCTTGGCATCAGGTACGATCCCCTCCGCTGAGCGGAGGGCGACCGAAGAACCGCAGTAACAGCACCGAATCGTGCTTGGATTAAAGCCGTTCTTTTTCTTCATCATGTTTCTCTCCTTCTTGATTTCGCTTGTACTTTGGATTGCGCTCAAGCCATTCATGGAATCTGGACTTTGGAATACGATACAGCTTACCCAGCCGGATGTGAGGAAGGTTCTTTTCCTCAATTAATCGATAAACTGTTGTAGTGGACACACCCATGATCTGAGCGACTTCATTTGTTTTGTAAACCAAACAGGGAATATCCCGTAAATCTTCTTTTGTCTTTTTCATATAGGTAAACTCCTCGTTTCTTGAATATTGAAATAGAAAAAGCCGGAAGTCTGCAAAAAACAATACAGAGTCAACTTGCTGGGATATTGGTGTCTCATCCAGCGTTTGACTCTGTACGTTATTCAGCAGCCTTTCGGCCTGATATAATTGTGGGTGCTTGCGATTGTGGATCACACTCACCGTGGATCCGTCTTGATTCCCATAGCTCCTCTGAGTCGGTCTGCCTCCAGGTGCACTTCTGAAGTATCAAGAGCCTGCACAAGCCCCTTCCACGCCTTCAGTATAGCAAGGGCGCCTCGATTTGTCAGGCCTAAAAGGAATGTTTTTAGTTTGTTTACATTTATATCTGTTCTTTTTTGGCTCTTTTCTAATCATCCTCGTCATCATACTCAGATGAAGCTGTGTTTTTCTTCGGCAAGTACTTCAATCCAACCAAAGAGCCAATTGCAATAACTAATCCAACTCCAAATATTACAAGATGCGTGGTAGGAATGCCTGCATCAGTGGTCTGGTTGGGGGTAGTCGGCGCTTCAACGGATTCCGTCGGATCCAGCTCTGAAGGGTTCTCTGAAGGACTGTTTTCCGGATCAGTCTGGTGAGTGTTCTCATTCTCCTGCGGATTGGTTGCCTGCAGGTGAGAGTCCTGAGGTGCAGGAGCCGGCACAGAAGAGTTTAAACAAGACAATGTGTAATTCTTGCTTCCACCGATCTCCAACCGCAGGACACCGTCTTCACCGACTACGATTGTGCCCGGGTACATGCCGGCATCTGTTTTCAGTTCAAACTCCACACCTGCCCAGCTTTCCCCTAACTGGATTACCAACTGCTCCGGCTCCGCCACCTGCAGTTCATCTCCGTTCGTACCTTGCTGCATGGCATAAATAGGCTGCACACCGCAGCATAGAATGCAGACCAGCGACAGTACCAGCAGTACCGCCTTTATGATTTTTGCTTTCATATTTACTTCTCCATTTCATATACACGTTCGCAGATAACTAAAAGCCGCTGCTTACCGCCACTGGCGTAAGGATGGCAAGTAAGTAGCGTTAATAATTCTCTGCTCCCCTGGATATGAATCTGCTCGACTTCATTAGGCTTAATAATTTTGATTTCGGAAACCTGGAAGAGCATAGTCTCCCAAATATTGGTCAGTTCAACTGCATCCCCAGGCTCCAGTTCGTTAATATACCGGAAGTAACTGGCACCACCATAACCGCGGTGCCCGGCAATAACAGTGTTGGTATTTTGCCCGCCAATTGGCAAACTAGTCTGGGACAAATGCGCTGCGCCGGCTGCCATATGTTTCTCTGTCGCACCTAGATATACCGGCATCTCCAGACTGAGTTTTGGAATCCGGATCGCACCAAATATCTCGTCGGGAAGCCCATACTCTGTCAGACTGAAACTAGGTTTCTCATAGGAATACTCACAGCTCAGGCCCTCTTGGCCACTAAGATATATCTCCTCGTTATAAGAAACCATATCAATCCACAGCTCTGGGTAGATACTCCGCGACAGAGTCGGCTCGGTACCATCCGGGGCTGTTGGATCAATTGGATCTGACGGTGTAGGCTCAGCGGGTCTGGTATTTTGACGGTCCAGGAAATCTCCGGCCGTCTGTTGGATCTGATGATCTACATACAGCCCATACAAGATTGGATACAGATAAATAGCAAGGCCAACAAGGAAGACCAATAGCATCAAAAGAACAATGAATACACGGAACTTACCCATGTGACCTCCTACGAAACCACCAAACAACTACGATTACCAATCCCAGTATGATCACGGCGCCGATTCCAATCAGAATTCCTTGCAGATACTGCTGCTCCCAGGTAGACTGGATCGGCTCTTCGGTTTCCAACTTCTCCTCGACAATGACTTCCGCCTCTTCATACTTGATGCGGGTACCTCTGACCAGTAAACGATGGGTGTTGACGCCAAAGGGCGTGCAGGTTACCAGCGTGCAAAGGTCATTTCCTATTTCAGTCTGGAGATATGTGGTGTCATAAGGGAGCACTGTTTTGATCTGGTCAACCTGATAGGCCAGATGCTCGCCAAGTACATCCAGATAAAAGACGTCTCCAATTTTCATCCGATCCAAATCAGAAAACATCTTTTGGGATGCCATACCAGAATGGGCCGTGAGGACACTGTGGGTGCTCTCACCACCGACTGGTAAAGAACTGCCCAGCAGATGTCCTACGCCTCGTTCCAGTGTGGAGTTGTTGGTGCCATGGTATATGGGAAGTGTGACACCAATGGTCGGAATCTCTACATATCCCATGATTCCGTCGCCTGCCAAATTCAAAAGCGAACCGTAATTTTCCGAAGCGCTGAGAAGGGTTTCTTTCGAGAAGCTGTCCTCATCTTGTGCGCCAGGCAGGATAGCTTGGTTATAAGCCACCGCCAGTTCTTTTGCTTTGATCAGCTTGGTGTCGTCTACTTGCTCGACCTTCTCCTGATACTGCGTATGGATCTGGGATTGATGACGGCTGTTATACCAAGTGCTGATCATGGGATACAGCGTAATGCCCAGGGCGATTAGAAATGCCACAACGGCAATACAGATGGTGATTACCTTCTTTTTCGTAGAAACTCCTCCTTCCAAAAGGTGACCCGGGGAGCCAAGCTCCCCGGGAAGATTGGTTTACTGCTGAGCAACATCCTCGCGTTTCTTCTTGGAAACCAGCACGATCACGCACAGGGCGCTGGCCATTGCCAGAATACCAACAACGGAGTACCACATAGTGCCGTTATCACCAGTCTGGGGCAGGTCAAAGCCACGGGTATTGACGATGGTCAGAGGAGCTTCTGCGTTCTCGCTACCATTGTCAGCCAGCATGGTAACGCTGTTACCATCGACAGATGCATAAGCAGTCAGCAGAGTGTGCTCCATGTACTTCTGAGGAATGTTGGTCAGGTGCAGAACATTCTCATCAGACAGGTCGACGGGCATTGCATTGCCGAAGCAGTAATGGGGGTCATTCTGCAGCAGACCCAGCACATCCTTGGAATAAATATTGCAGATGCGATCAGTATCGTACTCAGCGGTGATGTCCAGGTAGATGCTGTCCTTCAAGAGAGTATAACCATTGGCTGTCTCGACCTCGGTGATTACATACTCGTCATCTTCCATGCCCTTGATAATAACCTTACCGAACTGTCCGTCACTGGTTACGGGATAGAAGATAGTGGCATCAGCTTCCTCAGTGACGTGGCCAGTGACATAGTAGACACCTTCTGCGTCATTACGGGTAGCGGTGATCCAGTAGCCGTCAGCCTCATTCCAGATCTTGAACTTAACGTGCTTGTACATACCGGTCTCTTCAGCGGTTTCAGCGTCCACATCGGAGAACAGCTTGGTCAGATCCATGCCAAAGCTGTACACATGGCAATCGTCGATCAGGGTGTCGTAGTACTCACCGGAAGTTCTGCTCCAGGTCAGTACGATTTCATTGCAGTTGCCATTCTCACCAAACACAACAGTGGCATTGGAATTGATAGTTGCGGTGTAGGTTACACGAGCTGTGTAGTTGGAGTAACCCTCGTACAGCTTGCCGTTAACATTCTCGGTATTGCCGTTGACCTCATCCAGACCGGCCTTGGTAATATCAATAGTCATGTGACGGTCGTCGCTGGAGTAAGTAACGGTAAACTTACTATCATCCTGCACCCAGGTAGCAACCTTATCGGTGCAGTTGGCATCAGTGAAGAACTCAATCTTGACATCCTTCAGGCTCTTGTTGTAGGTCAGACCTTCGCTGATGGTGTCATAGAAGTTGTAGGTGGTCAAGCTGGTTGCATTGGAGGTAATGGCGGGCAGAGTGGACAGTATCTGGTACTCCATAACGTCACCGGCAGAACCGGTTGCATTGTGCTCGAAGCCGTCATTGATGTTGGAGGTGCCGTTGTTGTTGCCGGTGTCCTTCATGGACTCCCTAACTTGCTTCTCGAGTGTGGGAATACCACTCTCGTTTTTAGGGTACACGACAACATCGTAATTCCAGAAATGGCCACCCTCAGGAGATGAGGATTCTACATTGCCACTGACAGTCGTCATGGGCAAAGATACAAAGAAGGGATTGGTGGTGCTGGTAACCATCTCAGGAACGATGTCCTCGACAACCAGGTACAGGCCAACACCCAGATTGCGCTTAATGGTCTTACCGTTGTTGTCAGTCAGATCCATATGGACTCTGTTGGGGTTTGCTTCCATATAGGCTTCTAAGGCGTTCTTTACAGTGGTGGAATTCTCAGCCAGAGCAGAGGCCATAGCCTTGTTAAGAACATCAGATTCGTAGAACCAATACTCATCGGGAGCATAATCGGTCAGTGCCATGGGCACTGCACCGGGCCAAGTAGTCATGTAATCTGCATTCTCATAGCGCCCCTTGCCATCCTCCAGACCGATTGCTGCCAGCAGATCTGCAGTTTCGGCTTTGTTAAATGCGTACAGCAGCTTGGTCAGGTTATAGTCAGGATGCTGATCGTTCTCAGACTCAGAGAAAGTCCAGGGAATTGCCACATTAGCGATGGAGAAGCCAACACCCTTGATTGCATAACCATTGCTGGTCTGACCGTTGCCCAGAGAGTGGTCGGGAGCACCGTTGTCATCGCCATCGCGAACGGCATCGCCCAGGACATCTTCCACATAGGACTCTCTCCAACCGGTGCTGATGAAGGAATCTTCATTCCACACACCGTCTTTGACAGCGTTTGTCCAGTCATACTTCCAAATGGTCAGGGAGCAATCAGCTTCCATGTCGATGGTTGCCTCAGGAACTTCTGCCGCATGCACGGCCGGGATGCAGGAAAGCAGCATAGCCAAGGCCATGCAAAGAGTCAAAATGTTCTTAAACTTTTTCATAGTCAAAGATCCTTTCATAATTGAAGTTAATTGGGTGAATAGTCGTGTGAATTTGGCAGAAAAATTGACCAGGGAGGTTCCCTGGCCAGAAATGGCAAACGTCTCATTATGTTACTTCTCCTTCTTTTTGGGTTGGGGAATCAACTGGCTGATCGCCATTGTGCTGATGCACAGGAAGGCCATTACGATCCAAGGCTGAATCAGCAGAGTGTTACCGCCGGTTTCAGGCAGTTCCAGTATGGGAGAGTTTACAACACTCAGCACGACTTCAAACTGATGCTCGCCTTCTTTTTCAGTAAGGAGATCACCTTCCCAAATGGGTCCTGGCATCAAAGAAGAACCGTTTAAGGTCTTGGTTTCGGTGACTCGGTACAAAATGACCGTGCCATCCGCTTTGTACGCACGCAGACCCTCATACACAGCGATGCCGTTTTCATCGGTCAGCAGTTTGCCATCTGCCAGTTTCGCATTGGTGCAGGAACCGGGGAAAATGATGTTGTCATTCTCACGGTAGGTAACGGCATTCCATGTGTTGCCGTTATCCAGGGAATACTCCAGCAGGAACTCAACGCCCTGCATAGGCTTGCCGATGGAGGACTGCTTCCGCAGTTCCAAACTGCCAAGGATGGGGGCGTTTTCGATGGTTACAGAGATCTTCTGCTCGTTCTCGGTACAGGACACGGGATATTCGTTGGTATCCAGCACATAACCTGCCGGTGCTTCCTTTTCACGAATGAAATAGGTGGATTTGTTGCATACGCCATCGGTGTATACGATCATATGGGCAAAGGAAAGGTTTCCATCTGCGCCGGTGGTGCCGGTTTCCAGAACCTTTACAGTTCCATCTTCCATGCGCTCACACAGTTCAAAGGTGCCAACCAGAGGCGTTTCCACTCCGGCTTCCTTCTTATGGAGGGAAACAGATGCGGTCCACAGAGGATTCTCCTTTGCATACTCGTAGACCTTGCCGTGTTCGTTCACAGTAACCGTCCAGGCATCACAGAAAATCGTGCCAGCCTGTCCGGAAATCTGCTTGATGGTATAAGTGCCGTAGGGCAGATCCCTGGAAATGCCGATACCGTTTTCACCGGTAACGATGGTATCCACCACATTACCCTTGCTGTCAGTGACGGAGAACTTTGCGCCAACTTCTGTAGCAGAGAGGTTATCAATGGTGTTTACGATCTTCTTGGTGATCTGAACCTTACCGGCAATCACAGTTTCGGGGCAGCCGGTGCCATCGGCATAAGTGAAGCTGTGGTCCTTTTTCGCCTCAGTCACAGAGAAGGTCTTTTGCCACTCGGTATTCAGCAAGTAACCCGCAGACGGTGCGGATTCCCGGATTGTATAAGTGCCAATGGGGAAGATATTGTCTGTCTTGGCATGACCCTTGGCATCCGTGATCAGTTCACAGATAACCTTACCGGGAGCATAGACCTTGCCGTTTACCACCACAGAATTGGCACTGCTGTTGATTACTTCATACACTGCACCAGCCAAGGTCGCTTCGCCCTGTGCTGTCTGCCCGGTGGCAGCATCGTACTTTTCAATGCTGACAGAACCGAACAGGTTGATGTCGATGGGTTCATAAACACCCCAGTCGCCATTTGCCATCTGCAGCAGGATCGCCTTGGATTCTTCTGTCCAGATATGCGTTGCACCGCTGGCTTTGGAAGCATCTTCTGCAATCGTGCAGTACAGCGGACTTGCGATGACTGTGTAACCCAGGGAGTTCTTCACTTCCGTGATTTTCACAGTGCCAAGGGGAAGCTGCTGCACATTGGCAGGAGATACATACAGAGCATCACTGGTGTAACCGGAAGCCAGATAGTCCTTGCTGTAAACGCATCTACCGCTTGCATCGGTGGCAAAGTACCATGTTCTTGCCGCCTTTCCACTCCAGTCGTTATTTGTAAAGAACTCCCACTTGAATACCGCACCGGTGAAGGAACCATCGCCCTGCGGCGTGGTGGTATCCTTGTCCACCTTTGTTAGTACAAAAGGCGGGTCGAAAATAGGAATGTCGGATACAGAGATCAGGTTTTCACCGGATGTGACCGTGTGGGTGTAGGTCTTGGTGTCCAGCTTGTAACCCTTGGGAGCCTTGGTTTCCTTGATGGTCAGCACATCGCCGATGTTGTACTGCTTGGCAGACACGGCATTGCCGTTGGCATCGGTTTTAATGGTTTCCATGACAGTGCCATTCAAAGAAATGGTGTACTCTGCACCTGCCAGAGAATATAGACTGTTGTTCTTGATTTGGTCGATGCAGGCTTGGGAAGCATTGATGGACTTCTTCAAAGAAACAGGCTTGGAATTTTCCGCGTTGGTCAGTGTAATCGCTGTGTCACCAGCACCTACTGCAACCTCCTTGACTTCTACCTTGCCAGCAGAATCTACATTGACCTTGTAGCCCTCCGGAGCCTTGGTTTCCTTCATAAAGACGGTGCCACTGTAGAGGCCGGACCAATGGCACTTACCCGTGGAGTCACTTATCCGGACACTCTCACTAACATAACCGGCATCGGAGGTATTGAGTGTTTTGTAGTCAGCCTTGGTTATGGGGATAGTACAGGCAGGGTCGCGGTACAGAGTGAACTCTGCGCCTGCTAGGTTAGTTGTACCTGCCGTATTGGTCTTGGTAACTGTGACAGAGCCAGTACCAGTACCGTAAGGCGTCCAATAGCCACGCAGGTAGTAGAAGGTGTTGTTTCCGTTCTCTGCCGTGGAATCAACCTCCGTTTGGATACGGTTGACTAGTCCGGTACCGAACAGTTTATCGGAACCGCCTTCTTTCCAAATAGTGGAATTATGGGAAGAACTGTGTGTTCCGCCAAGCATAAGCTTACAGATTGCAGTATCCTCAGAGTTCTTCATCCAGGAGCAAGCACCGAAGCCACTGTTACAGTTCGAAGCAGAGGTGTATGCCGTTTTCAGCCAGCTTGCGTTTGCACTACCGGATGCTGCCACATCACCAATGGTATAAATACGGTTTGTACCTCCCAGGTTTTCTGCAGCAACATAAGACCAAATAATGGTAGGAATCAGGGTATCGCCATCCTGGGATACGCTTAGATTACCATAATAGGAGTCCAGATAGTTCTGGATAGCAAGATCGCTGGCTCCCAGGTATTTTAGTACTGCAGCAAACAGAGAAGTATCTGTTGCAACGGTTTCGCCCTTTGCGATATCTAACTTATCCCATGCACCGAAATCGTTACCGAGGATGATTCTTGCAAGATAATTCTCGATAGCCAGGCTTCCGTTTTCTTCATTGCGAACGATACGAGGGTAAGTAGATGCGCTACCACCGGGATTCTCATAGTTGAACCAGAAGTTCGTAAAGCCCGTCCAGCTAAACTGGCATCCGTCACTTTTAATGTTCTCAGTGGGAAAACGGTAAACATAAGGATAAGAGTCCCACCGTGCCTTAACAATGAATGTATTGGGCGAAATGGTAAATGTGTCAAAGACTGTAGTAGCAGTTGCTCCCTGGTCTTTTCCGGTATCATTCCACGGGATTGCCTGCCCGCTTTGCAGGGTACTGATTACATTTCCGTGAGAATTATAGCGGTTATAGCACTGGTCATAGCGATAGTAGACGATCTGCATGGTGACACCGACTGCGATCATATTATTGGAACCGTCACCTGCTGCATTGCCACTTCCGTCGCCACCGTCGCCAGTTTCAGAGCCTGAACTACCGCTGTCATCATCACTGGTAGGACTGGCTGCGAACATCATTATCTCTGGGGATTTTTCTGAAGTTTCCTCAATCGCAGGCTCTGTAATTGGTTCCGCTTCCTCTATCGGTGCTTCTTCTGTATCCATAGGCGGATCTGTTACAGGTTCGGTTGCATCTTCCGTTAAGTCGGCAGTAGGAACATCGTCTGCTGGGCTTTGAGCATCATCCATTTCCGTAGCGAATGCTGTTACTGCGCCTAGGGGGGGACAAGAAACCGCCAGTGCAAACACCAGCAGAAGCGCCATGACTTTTTTCATTGCGTTCAATTTACTTTCCTCCTTCTTGGAAAAGTAAAAGCCTCTTGCTGTTAATCAACACCAAGAGGCTTTGAGGTATGAAATTTATGGTTTCGGTTCTCCGCAATGACGACAGACCCATTCGTCATAAGCGGGCTTGTCCACAATCCATTCATCCATGCTTCCAAATCCACCGTGATCAAAAAGGGACTCTGCAGGTGGGTAGGAAGCGGAATGAGCATTCCATAATGCTGTAAGCTCACTAGGATCTCCATAAACAGTCCAGCCGCAGTCGCAAATGATTCCATCTCTCCAATATCCTTCTTCCGGATGATGGATGCACTTCCAATCATGGCTGCATTCTGTCGGTTCTGTAGGAGATGTAGTTACAGGAGGCTGGATTTCTTCGGGTTCTGTTTCTGGGGGCTGTGTAGGGTTTATCTCAGTTGGATTTGTGGGAGTTGTTTCTGGTGGAGTGGTAGATTTTGTTTCCTCAGTCGGAGTTGTAGACGCAGTCGGCTTTTCTGTTGCCTGCGGTTGAGTGTGATCGGTAGGGTCAGTGCCTACGGTAGGCCCGGACGGCCCGCCAGTGCCGTTTATAGCGGGTTCAGTTCCAACTGGGTCTGACGAAGAAGTGGGGTTTGCCGTCGGATCCTGCAGATCACCTTCCGGCCCGGCACCTTTTGTGCTGTCACCCAAGTCAGTATGACCGGGAACGGAAGTATCAAGGGTAACCTGGTAAGGATCTGAAGGTGGATTTTTGCAGTTATCCGGGTCTGAGGCAAAACAACCTGTCAGCATCAGACTGAGAACCAGAGTGATGATAAGCTTGCGCATTTTAGCATTCTTCCTCTCGTGTAGATTTCACTATATTACACGACTCAGTCTGGTATTTTACAACCTTAGGCTGTTAATTTCAGATACCCGCGGTCCGCTTCGTCGACGCACCTGTCGAGTATCTCATAAAATCGTCTGGCGGATAGCACCGCATCCAACCAGAGGGTGGTTCGATAGGAATAGCAGCCTGCCTCCTCGTTTACTGCATGGCTTCCAAAGACGCTGTGCAGATTCAAGTCGTTTGTCATCTGATGCTGCCCAGCAGTATCAGTTTGAGGAAGCGGCTTTGCGAAACGCAAGACAATGAGAGGATGCAGCTCACCAAAAGAAATCTGAATGAAATAATCGCAGTACTTGGTAAATAGGGAGGACTCATCTTCATCTTCAATCTTCATATGGGAACGGATCTCCCTTCTTGTTTTTGATGCTAGTTGTTTCCGTCTCTGCTGCTCAGCAGCGCTCAGATCACAATGTGGCATAGGTTTCCTCCTTTCTTCTAGGGTAGAAAACCTACAGCACTGTAGATGCGTGGGTGATTACACCCCAAATGCGTTGCTGCTCTGTATCCACTTCCACAACTCGCACCGTAACCCGGGCACCAGGTAGAGGTCTGCCTCGCTTCGGAAGTCCACAAAGGCAATCCAGTTCTCCCTCCAGTGTGACGAACACACCGTTCACATCCACATGACCGACGACACCAACATATTTGTTGCCCGCCACATATCTGCGTGCCGCCCGTTCAAAGGGATTCGGCATTGCTTCCTTTGCGGATACCTCGATTTGGATGCTGTCCCGGTGGCTCCGATCCAAATCCATAATGCGAACCAGGATCCGGTCTCCAGGCTGATGCAGGATAGTTGCATCCATTACACGCCGATATGTCAGATCCTTTACCGCGATCCAGCTCTCAACACCGAACACTTCCACAAAAACACCAGATCGAACAACGGAAACCACGCGGGCTTCCACCACCGCTCCGGTATAGAGCAGGAAGTTTCCTTCCCTATCCGTGCCGTAGTAGAACTGCTTCCGCTTGGCACGCATAGCATCCAGACGGCTGCCGACTGCAATGCCATTATCCGGGTCAATGCCCTTTACGATATAATCCACCTCAGCACCCAAGCGCCGCAGTAGCATATCGTTATAGGTAGATCGTTCGCTTCGATCCTCCATTTCCTCCGGCAAGTCCACCATCTCGTCAGCCGGAATGATGACCTTAATGTTGCCATGGTAAATGACTGCCATATTGCGACCACTGGATCCCTGTTCCTCCAAACCGGTAAAAATACCGGATAGGATTCGCTTGGATTTCAGAGACTCCAGCGTATCCAGCAAATCGTTCTTGGTCTTATCCGCTGCGGTTTCAACAGTGCGCCTGCCATCAATGGCGATCACACGTTCGCTAGTTCCGATAAAGCTGCGAAGTCTCTGGTAGGTAGAAAGTTCCTTAGGGGCTTCCGCCTCTTCGGCGTCCTCTGCAGAAGGCGCTGCTTCTGCAGGTGCCTCTGTGTCAGACTGAGTTTCCGCTGTCGTGGTCTTCCGGCGCCGGCGTTTCGGTTTCAGTTCCTCAGCCTCAGTCTGGGGAGCAGCCTCAGGTTCTTCGAGATCTGCGGGGCCTTCGATCGGAATTCTCCCATTTTGACCGGTATCCAGATCAGTCTGGAGAATATCCTCTGATGTGTTAGGGCCAGCACGCTGGTCCATTCCTTCCAACTCCGGACTCACATCGTTTCCGGGCTGGACAGTGTCAATGATTTCACTCATGACAATTCCTCCTTATTTAGAAATCTGATGGGGGTTTTGCTGTGCCATATCCCCGCGTTTTCCGATCCGGCCGCTTCTGTGCACTCGGCGCAGGGACAGAAACAGGCTCAGTCTGGTAGGCGGGCATTGGCCTAAGCGGCGTGTAATCATACACGCTGCGCTTCACAATTTTCTTGGACATGGGGTGCTTGGTGTAATCCAGCTTTTTCAGCTTCAGCATGTTACAGCCTCGAATCACCACAAGCATTTCGTCATTAGGCAAACGAAGCACCTCATCCGGTGTGAGTAGCCGGCGTCTCCCTTGTCCCTCGGTATGCCGGTATTGCGGGATGACTTGTGCCACCGCAATCGTTTGGCGAACGGTCATAGTGCTGTTCACCATTACGGAGATATCTCCGCTGCGTTCCGAAAAGTAGGTAGCAGAGGTATCATCCGTACAGCCAAGCATCAGCTGTATATCAGCATTACCAATAATTTCTGACCATAGGTTATTGGGATACCGGTTCTGAAGCTGGCCCAAACTCTGTACTGCCAGCATTACCCGGATGTCTCGGGATCTGACCGTAGACAGTGTTCTTGCAAAATCAGAGCCGTCCTCTGCTCCTCCGATTCGTCCCACATTATTAAACTCATCCAGCACCAGATTGACGGGTACGTCACAACGACCGTTCGGCTGTGCATCAGCGTACCGGGTCAGTTTGATGAACAGGAACGAAAAGAACAGCGATGACAGGAACGCCATGCTGTTGTCCTGATCACTCAGGATGATGTAATACGCACATTTGCGCTTGCCCGGAGCTGTCAGATTAATGTCGGAGTATTTGGTAATGCGTTGGACCGCTCGGTCCTGCAGCACCTGAAGGCGAGTGCCCAAACCCAGTATGATACCGGATTTAACCGTGTCGCTGGCCTGAAAGAACAGGTTATACGGTGCTCGGGCCGGATGATCTATAGGCAGCTTTTCAAAGATCGCTGCCAGCTGACGCTCACTGTAAGAAGTAAGCATCTGATACACAGCGGGCAAGTGCTTATCCTCCTTAGCTTTATTAGGGTCATAATCAGTTTGAAGGATCAACGCACGGAGTAGATTGGCTTCGCCGTTATCCCAGAAGTGATCACCTTTTCCGGAACTGGTATTGCCGATAATAACATTGGTAAGCATCTGAGCCATCAGGGTGTCACCGTTCAAGTCTGACATACAGTTCCACGCATCTCCGTGATCCGGGTCTACCAAGTTGAAGATTTTTACATCATATCCAGCGTTTCGGAACAGCTCCGATGTATCTGCATACATTTCTGCCTTGCTGTCAGTAATGATCACAGACTCACCCCGGTTTAGAGCCTGAAATAATGCATTGCGAATAATGGCCCGGGATTTCATGGTGCCGGATGCGCCGAAGATAGCAATATGTCGGTTGAGTCTGGTATCGACCGGCATACAGACCGCCTTTCCTTTGTACTCACCCAGTATGGTGCCCTGTGCCTTCTCGATGGGGCTGACCTCCAGCATCTCCTTCATTTCCTGATCGGTCATCCAGGAAGCAGATCCGTATAAGCCGGATTTGCTGGTGGTAAAGCCCCGAGGGTCCCGCTGCTTGCTGTCGAACTTATCGTGGAGCTTCACATACAGGAATATCGCTCCGCAGATTCCGATGAGCAGAAGCATTCCCTTGATGCCGTTGCCTGTAAAAGCCAAAGGCAAGCAGATTAACGGACTCCAGTTTATGGGCTGCATAGTGGCCTGCCCGGAGAGTCCGTTGTCATTGAGCCAAGCATCGTAGTTTGAAAGCAATTGACTTGACAAACCTCCCAGATAGAGCAGCGTGACAAGCCCAAGAATTGCGGCAACGATAATTGCTATCACTCGCTTCTTATCTGTCATACAAATTCCTCCGCTTCACACCAAGCTCTTCCTCGATCTGCGCCAGCTCAATAACCTTTACACTGGCCAGCTTTCCAATGTAGGCCTGCAGCAGGGATGTCTGCTGGGGGTAACACAGAATTTCTACCGTCAAACCCGTTTGATAACTCAATGCGCTGCGAAATCGCTGAAGCCGGGCAATGTCGCAATCCAAAAACGAGTATACATAGATACCGTCAATGAAGGCATCATACTCAAAATCTCCGTGATTATAGGACCTCTCGCTGGGGTCAAAGAGATAATCCAGAATCTTTTCATTCCAGTCTGAGACACAGAACAGCCGGAGAAGCCGAACCCCATATTCATTCATAGGAACCGCGTGGATGTGCCGGAAGATGGAATCGAAACGGTTATCCTTCCGCCGGTTCTTCCCGATCTCCAGAAGGGTCTCTAAGGCTACGTTGTCAGACTTAGCCAGAAGAACAGCCGAATCAACTGCATTTATCTGTGCGTTGGCGCCGGCAATGCTTTTCAGATTCTGTTGTGTCTTGAACTCGCCCAAACCGGACCACTTCATTGCAGCATCTCTGGTGTTGTATACCGCGAGGCACTGTCTTCTCGCGAAGATTGCTCCGACCATTCGGCTGAAGCAGGTTTTGTTCAACTCAGTCTGACCAATGCGTTTAATATCCTTTGCCATATATAAGGACGGCTCATCTGGGATGTTTTTGGAATATCCGGTTTGGAGGAGCTGCGGCAGCAGGTATGCTCGAACCTCTATATCCGCATTCATACACATCGCCACAGCCTCACCCACTCGGTGGAACCGATCCCGATGATCCTGATCGCCAGGAATGTCGTGCCCAGCAAATGCATTTAAGTAATATTCTTCCGCACCGATCCATCCGAGTATGGGAAGCCCTCCCTTAAAGAAACGAACGGATTTCCATTTGCCCTTGCCACAAATATTCAAAAGCCGGCAAGAGATCTTCTCACCTGTATCCGGATTTTGAAAATCCTGTTTCGTGTTCAGCTTATTGACCAGCACCTTATAGACTCGTTCGTTACCGAGTAAACCGAGCGATTGGATAGGAAAATCACCCACCACGGACAGTAGTGTAATGAGCCGATGAACCTGACTGCCGGGGCGAACATAGATCATATTTTCTCACCTTCGCCCTTAGAAATCAGGTCCGGATGACTGCTCTCTCCGACCCGATGTCGCATCTTTTTCGGCTTAAAAACCGGGGTACGTCCCCCTGTTTTTCGCTCCTCAGGGTTTATGCAATCCGGTCTGCGAGCTTTTTGGCCGTTTTTGCATAAGATTTTTTGAGGTTTATACCTTCGTTTCACGGAGCTTGACCCCCTCGTCGCCGATGCCGGGAAGTCGTTCCAGAAAAAAACGGAGTTCATCCTGAGGCACCACATACACTTCGGTGCGATCCTCAGATCCAGGAGCGCTGCAGTAGAAGTGCCAGCACACTGCGGCACCGTCATCCTTCATGGTGTGCATCGCCACGGTATCGGAGACCATATTGATCTCGATGTTATCATGATCTCTCCACTGCCGCTCCGGACGGGCGCGGTCATATACATGACGGTAGCAGAGTACCGCATCCGGATAAATTGCTCTGGGCTTACCAGTGAAAAACCGGTCCATAGCAGGATACAGAAATCCGCGCACATACTCAGCAGACCCCCTGTCCTTTTTAGGAAGCAGGGCGGGAATCTGCAAACAGAACCAGCCTTCCTCAGTGTAACCCATTTGAATAGGGATGCATTCCGCAATGGTACGATCCACTGCTGCCTTGACCTGAGGGTTATCGGTATACAGGGGCAATGCTCTGCAATTGAGAATATATTTCTCGCTCAGTTCCTCCAGCTTCATAGCTCTTTCCAAAGCAGCTTCTGCGTTACCGTTCTTCCAGAACCATCTTGCCGCTTCCATATGGGATTTCATTTTCCCGTACTGGGTCTCGATACGATCCAACAGGATTTCAAAATCAGTCTTTTCCATTGTCGCTTTCCTCCTGGGAATAAAAGGTTACCACCGGTTCGCCATCTCCACGGGATTTCACAGTAGCAAGCAAACAGGGGGCATCGGGTAATTGCAATCGCGGTGCCATTGAAATGTCAGGCAGCACAATAATGAACTTCAGATCTTCATCCGGTTGTAAAAGTCTTACCTGACTTTCTTCCCCTTCATAAAGAACAAGGATCTCATAACCAATGTTCTCCTTTAGGAAAAAGACCTGGGACGGATAATTTGCGGCATAGTGATCCTTGGGGTCATCGAGCTTATTGATGAACTTCGCCAGTACCCATACCGCCTGGATGATCCGCTGGTCAGGCCTTGCAAGCGGATCCAAAGCAATGTAAGTACCGTCCAGGATCTCTGTGATCCGCAGACTCCTCCGGAGCGTATACAGAAGCCGTTCTGCCTTTTCTTCGGGCATATTCAGCATCTTCATAACTTGTATTTTGGGCAATGCGCCATACTGGTAAAGCCAGTTCACAACGCACTGCTCCTCTGGCAAAAGCATGGTTATTTACCTCCCAAAATGCGTATTTTGCTTAAAATGCGTATTCTTAACCGGAATACGCTTTTTCACGCTGCCGTTCACGAAGGATTGCCTCCAGTTCTGCGCGATCTGTGGTGATTAACTCCTGCTCCTCCCGGGATGCCTTTATGACAACCGGAACCTTATTGTTATTGGAATTAATCAATGCCTCACCACGCTCGAACCGGGTGATGGCACGCATCTCCGTGGGCGTTAGCTTTAGGATATCCTGAACATATTTTGCCTCATCCGGCTCCAGATTCAGGATGACCTTATTTTTGCTGTTGTTGATAATGGCTCTGCCGTACTTACCGCCTTCCAACGAAAAGAAGTCGGAAAGGTCCTGTGTCGCTGCAATGGCAGACGTACCAAAACCGCGGGCCGTTTTGAACAGCGTCAGACAGAACTCCGCAGCCTGATTGGAGGCTGCGGCAGAGCCGGTGGCTGTTTCACCGATTAGTTTCCAGATCTCATCGATGAAGATGGCTTTCTTTTTGGTAATGTCCGTCTTGATGCTGTCCCACACATAGTCCAGCGCAATAAACATACCAACAGGAAGAAGCTTGCCCTTCAGCTCTGAGAGGTCAAAGACGATGTACTTATTGCTGAGGTCCACATTGGTCTGGTTATTGAACGACTGGGCAGAGCCGGTCACAAACCTGCTGACGATCACAGCAATGCGGTTGGTCATCTCGTTCTCCAGAAGATGGTTATACAGGTCACCAAGGATGGGCATAGGCTTCATCTTGGGCGGATTGGCCTTGGCATCCAGATAGACGGAGTCGTTATCATGGGTGATCCCAAGCTCCGCATAGGTCTTGATCAAGGCTTCATCCAGAAGCTGTTCTTCTTCGTTGGTCATATCGGGGATTAGCAAAGCAAAGAAGATCATAAGCTGCTGGATCTTGCTTGCCAGCATGGAACCCATCTCCACATAATCTACCGCATCGATCAGTTCCATCTCCGGTGCAATCGTGTGCCGGATCTCCATAATGTTGATGCAGTGTGGGGATCCCGGAGCGATCCGAACAAACTGTCCGCCGATCTTATTGCACGCACGGCGGAACTCATGTCCCTTGATGGGAGCAATGATGAAGCTCTGGATTCCGCGCATTCGCATCCGAAGGGCCAGTAGCTGCATTGAGAAGGTTTTACCCGCTCCGGAAGTACCGATGATATTGAGATTGGCGTTTTTGTTCTTCTTGGTATCGAACAAGTCAACAATGCAAAGAGAATTGTTATGCCGGTTCACACCAAGAAGGACTCCGGAATCATCCGACATTTCGAAACTGGTAAACATATAGGTACTGGCTGCGCCGCTGGTCAGCACATTGCGCTGAGATTTCTTTGCCAACGAAGGAGACATCTGCAGAAACGGCATTACTGTTTTCAACGCCGCCTCCTGCTGAAACTTACAGTCGCTGACATACATATCCATAGACTTGAGAAGATCAATCATCTTCTGCTTGCGCCACAGCAATTCCTCATAGCTACGTGCAGATACAGTAACGAAGCAGGACATATAGAACAGGTCCTCATTATTGGATAGACCATGCTTAATGTAGTACCCTGCCTGGATAGAACTGGTCAGCTCCTCGTAATCCGTACTGGTATCATGCATGGAACGCAGCTTCGTGCGGTTCAACCGGATACGCTGAGCGACCTTGTCGATGCTCCTGCTCCGGTTTTCCCGTCGAAGGAACACATCCACATCCACGCCCTCACCGGCATTGATGATGGAGGACATCCATCCAGCCCGTACCGCACTGGGGTAACCGCTGCTTTTGATGTACAGGAACGTGTAGTACAGCCCGTCCATCACCACATAATGATGATGGGTCAGATCAATGCCTCTGGGGGCAATGAAGTGCGCCATCCGGATATTAGGCACCGGGTCCACGCCAATCACCTTGTTTTTTGCCGCCATTGTATCAATGACAACTCGATTGATACGGCTGGTGAAAGGTTCCTCCACACACGACCGCCGGTTGAAGAACATATACAGGATTTCTGCCAGGAACTCGTCCGGGTCCTTTGGATCCAGAATGGCGTTACCGCACTGGAAGAAATAGGCCCGGGCGTTCTGCTCTGCGGTCTGCATCATACTCAGGACTTGACCGTAATCCTCTTTGTCTCCACGACGGGATTCTTCATATTGGAAAATAAGAAAGAAGCGTCTTGTCAATGCTTCTCTGCTTCCAACATCTTTGATTAGGCGGACATAGCCTTCGCCCATGTTACGGCAGGCTTCGCTATCTTCCTGCTCCAGTTCCTGGCGGACCATAGCAACATGCTTGTCTGAGTCTGCCCGACGCGTGATGCTCTTAAACTGCATCTGCATGGGTGAGATTTTTAACCACGCCGCAAAGGAGCAGATGATATTGTACTGCTCCTCCTCAGACCGCAGCAGGAAATTTACCGGCTCGATCTCCAGGATCTTGATGAATCTGCCATCGGTGGTCTCAATAACACCATTGGCAATATTGCGGATAGGAATAAAGTCCTGTACGAAGTCTAACTTCTCAAACCTTCTTTTTGGTTTTTCCGCCTTTCTTTTTGCGGATTTGCCGCGGGTCATACTTATATCCAACCCTCCTAAAGTGTAGTCTTCGGCGGCTGGTGAGAAAAGTCAGCATATGGCCGGCATATTGCAGCAGAGAATCTCCGTCTATTCCCATTGCTGCCAAAACACCGAGTGGAATCAGCGTGACCGTTGCAACCACGATCCGTACCGTTGCTGTCATGGGGATCAGAAAGAGAATCGGATACCCGACAGCCGCCAGTAGGAACAGTGTCTCAATTGCGTTTCTTGTCTCCAGCATGCCGCCGAGGATCTTGCCGGAGTCCGTGTAGTTCGCCGGAATGGCGTAAATGTTACTGTATTCTTTTTCTTCCATAATGGATTACTCCGCAAACTCTTCCGGAATCCGGGAGATGTAGAGAATGTTATCTGCGGGAATGAAATACTGAGGCATATCCTCCTGACCGATCTGAAGAACGCCTTCCGGCAGTGCTTCATAGAATCTGTCGATCAGATCAGCCCAGTCTTCATCCTCCCTGCCTTCGCATACATTCAGGACTTCACCGTTCATGAAGTGAATGCGGTAATAGGTAACAATCACTTTAAGACCACCTTTCAATTGGGAATATACGGGCAGTTAGCAATCGACTTCACTGCCCATGGAAATGTACAGAATATTTCTGACGGGAATGAATGCCCTGCTGGTTTCCTCGGTACCAATGGTCAGCACATCATCCGGCTTACTTGCCCGGAAACGGTTGTGCAGCCGCTTATCCTCAGGGACAAAGCGTTCCTCAGCAGCATTGATAACCTGATTGTTGATAAGATGGATTCTATAGTCCTGCAGACACATATGTGTTACCTTCCTATCCTGTAAATGTACGCGGTGGTATCGTATCGACCCATCCGCAAGGCTTCATTGTGGTCGGGAACATAAATGTCCACCCGGCCAATGTCGTTTTCAATACCGGAACCGCCCCGATCCTCAACGGTATACATGATGCCGTTGATCATGATCTGGGTTCCAAAGGGATAGTGGCTGGACATGGCAACCATGCCGACTGCCACTCGCTTACCGCTGGCCGTAATGCCCTGGGCATTGGGACCGCAGCATTTGGTGCAGGCACAGTAATGAGTTACATTGACCTGCAGGGAGTAAAGAGGCTCTCCGTAGTCGTAGCTGCCAACTTCTTGGTCAAAGTCCACATTCTTGGGTCTGCGAAGAGAAAGCCGTCCTTCATAACTTGGGGTATTCAGATGGACACCGATACCACCTTCTGAATGGACCCATTTACGGCTACCGTCTTCACCGTATCCGGCGAAAATCAGGACATGATTCCAACCGGAACCACCGTCGTTCATCAGGAAGCCAAGGTCACCGGGCAGCAGCTCGGATTCATCGATAGCATAGGAATTGTCCCACTGGCCATAGGTACCTGCGTGAAGGCTTACGCCAACCGCCGTCTTATAAACCCAATCAGTGAATCCGGAGCAATCCAGGCCAAAAGGACGGATCGTTCCGGAACTGGGTGAGCCTGCAGCAGTTACCAGCTTGGGTGTGTTCCATTCGTCATTCCATCCGGGTGCAGATTTACCGCCCCAGAAATACGGTACTTTACCGACTAGGGAAAGCGCCGTGGTAAGAATGTGCTTTCTAGTAGCATTGACATTCTGCCGGTTCACAAAGAAAATCAGCTCTGCATCCGTAAGCGGGACTGCCTGACCTTGTCCTAATGTTCCGTACAGCGTCATCTTCAAGCCATTGGCCATACTTTGAATTGCCTGACCGTAGGTTGTATTGAACCCCTGGTACTGTGCGCTCAGGTCAATGCCGAAGGCACTGGCAATCACGGTATTGTCAAAGGGATGAATGGTACACTCCACAAACTTGACGCTCTCTTTCGTCGGTTCCAGTGTTTCCGTACCGCTCGGCTCGTAGTATGTAGCCGTGGTTGTGCCGGTGATCCGCCCATTTGCATACACCGGCACAGTCACGCTTACCGCTTTGTACGCATCAACCGTCACCGCCGTTTCGCTTTCGCGTGCCTCCTCCGGCAGGTAATAGGTACGGGACTCCGTTGTATAGGAATACTTAGCAACACCGTTTACGGATCCCACATAGGTGATCCTTGTAACAACCGTGACTGTAACGGATTTGTAGGTGTTGTAAGTCACGGGGACAAGGATTTCTTTTTCCTGCTCAACAGATGTCACCGGAAACATACTGCCTGAAACGGCTGTAAGCTTAGCAATCATATCCGATTCACTGGTGTTCTGCTGACCCTGTGCTGCGGAATATGTCGCCAGTATGTAACTGACATCATATCCGGAAGAAGACTGCGCGTAATTGATCAGGGCCTCCATGGAGAGGTCATAATCGTATCCGCCGTCATTGATGATCTGCTCCACTTCGGCAAGGGATTGATCGTATCCCGAGTCAACAACCGCCGAAACAGAATCCGCCATATGTGTGTATGCTGTCATTAGCGAATTCGTATCCGGCGCATTGGTGCCGCTGCTTTCTGGTGTCTTACCAAAAATAATAGCCGGCAGATTCACAATAACGACGATCAGAAACACCAGGACGAGGCAAATACAGATCAGTATTTTATAAAGGGTATGGCGCAGTGCCCATGCGGCAGAAAGAATTGCACCCCAGGGACCGCCTGCGGCAGTACCGGCCGCAACTTCAGCGACCGCCTTGCCGCCCTCCACACCGGCTTGTACCGTAGCGGTAGCAGCATTGGCCGTAGCCTCCGCACCTTTCGCGGCAGCTTGCTTTGCTGCTTCCTTTCCGGCCTGTTTTGCTGCTTTCGCCATTTGACCGGCTGCCTGACCATAATTATCAGAGCCATCACCCATTTGCTGTCTGGGTGGTTCAGACATTAGATGCACCTCCGTTCTTGGGAAATGAATCGAGCCGGGAGTGTTCCCGGCTCGACCTTTTGATTAGCGTTTTCTGCGTGGTGCCCTAGTATCCGTATTTGGTCTAGCCTTAGGTGTCTCATAGCGTGCGGGGGTCTGCTTGTACCGTACTGTCTCAACAGATACGGTTCTCACATTTTCACCGTCATAGACCGGCTTACCCTTGTCGTAAACAGGCTTCCGATCCACAGCAGCCTCACCGTGAATTGCATACCACTGGCCACCATTGACATCCTGATATACCTGATAGTCACCTCTGGGCGGTGCAAACTGCGCGGTATCATAGAACATGGTACCAGAGCCGTTTTCGTGCCGCACCTCGAAATGGCCGTCCAGTCTCTGCGCACCATCCACAGAAGATACCTGCTGTTCGTACCCGGGCATAAACTGCTGGAACTGCGCCTGGTTATAGGCCACAGCAGCCTCACCGGGTTCAAAGTCAGGCATTTCTGCGTGCTGCTGCATTGCATACCAGTCAACACCGTTAGCCGACTGCATAACGGTATGAGGTGCATCCGGTTCGTCGTAGAACGCACTGTTGTACCACATGGTGTTGCCACCGTCCGGCATACTTGCCTCGATTGCACCAGCTTCCACAGTTCTGAGAACTGTTCCTTCCGGGGCATCCGGGAAATTGCCAGCAACCTGCGATGCCTCCGCAGGACTTCCTGTAAATGCAGGAACATCATAGAACTGTCCTGCATCTGGACCACTGGCCATCTGATACCAGCTGGAACCATCCGAGGCAGTAACAACACTGTGGGGCCCGCTGGGTTTCTCGAACTGATCGGTGTTGAACATCTCAACGGATGTTTCCTTACCATCAGCACCAACAACCTTTGTGCTGATCTGTCCGCCAGTGATCTGCGTATCGGTTAATTGCATACCGGACATCTGGGGAATATAATTACCCAAACTGCGGTCTGCAATCTCTCCGCCGATCGTACCGGACACATTGGGTGTTCTGACAGCAACAGAAGAAATGGAGTCGCCCGTAAGCGTAGCACCGTTTCTTGCAGCCATACCACCGAACACCCGTCCTACAAAACCAATGGTACCGCCAGCACCCATCCGGGTACCGCCCTGCACCACTGCATCTCGAACATAACTGTTCCCTTTGAACTGGTTTGCAAAGCCCGCAGCAAAGCCGGATGCGGTATTGGTTGCTCCACCAATTGCTCCGCCTGCCGCGTTGGCACCACGGAACATTCCACCTGCGCTGCGAACGCCACCCATGCCACCTGTCAGAACCCGGGCCGCCATCAACATTTCCATACCCATGGTAGAGCCAGTCTGGGCAACATTGAGGCCCATAGCAGCTAAATAGGAATCGAACTTCTGCGCAGTCTTCAGGAAGGCCAAAGCGCAGAAGAACCAAAGGAAGATGCTGCCCTTGCCGGACGAAAGCGCACCACCATTACCGATGTATTGGCCCACCGAGGAATTGAACGCTCTGAGGAACCAAACATTCAGTACTAGTAGCAAAAGCTGTGATCCAACCATTCGGCACCAGGACTTGAATACGGGAGAAGTGGACTTGGATGCACCCATACAGTAGGCAAGCGGAGAAGTGTAGCACAGAACGCCTACAACAACATAGCGTTCAACCACTTCCAACAAGAGCTTGAAATAGTTCCAGCCCAATGCGATCTCCAGAATGATCAGCAGAATAAGGCCAACGACCGATGCAACTGATATCAGCGTGGTTAGGCCGCTGGTCAGCGCCTGTTCAACTCCAGCAAAGGTGAAGTCCTCCGCGCTAATGGTAACATCCATAAGCGCTGTGTATGGTGCTCGTGCGATATCCAATGCCAACATGAAGATTGGCTTTGCATAACCGATAAGCAGCGCAAACAATGCACTTCTTGCCAGCAGTGTCCACGGGTTTTCCGCTTCTGTGATCGGTCCTCCGTATATTCGGAAGAGCTGCCACACAGTGATCAGGAACAGCAGTGCCCAAGCTGTGTACTGCATAATGGTGAAGGCACTCTTGATAAAGGGGAAGTATTCCTCCATCGCCAGCATACTGGTTCCCAGGGCTTCCAGAAACAGTCCGGACACAGCATCCATCATCTGAGAGACAATGCTGCTGATCCATGTTACAATGCCTTCAAATATCCAGTCGAGCAAGCTGCATCACCTCCGATCTGCTCGACCGAGCGTGATCAAGGTGAATAATTACCGCCCTGTACCAACGGCTGCAGATAAGCGACGATAAAGCCCAGGGTATTCAAAACAACCCAGGTGACAACAATTCGCTTCAGCCAGCTGGTAGCCTCATCGACTGCCCGCTGATTTCTGGAGATCATTCGGACAAGCAGCGCGACTGCCGCCATTGTAACTGCTACAATGGTGGAAATACCAACGAGCTGGCCGTAGATATCCTTCATGATGGTGGAGAAACGGGTCCAAATGGTATCGTTCGCCGCCAACATGGGCTGGACAGTCAGCATCATGGCGGTTGCAGTACCCACCAATGACCAATAGGCAGTCTTAATTTTCTGACCGCCCAGCTTCAGTTGTTTGACCATGCCTTGCACCTCCTTACTCTGAAAATAGGCAACAAAAAAAGCCGCCCCAAAAGCTGATGAACAGCTGTTGAAACGGCTCTTTTATCGCCTTGCCCAGTATTGGACGATACAATTCTATCACATTTACTTTTGCATGTCATTGGCGCGAACCTTGCCATTTTATATGCCATTTTACTGGCATTTCATTTACAAGGGAAAGAATTAAATAAAGTTAATACATCCAGCCAGTATTCCAGCTCCCTTGTTGGGGCTGCCCATAGGCGCATTGAAAGAACTGTTATAGCCTGTTCCTTAAGCCTATAATAATGCCTTGTAGAGATATCCAACTCATACAGTATTTCATTATGTTTGAGCTTTTTAGGACAGATATAGGTCGTGTAAATAAGCTGGTATAGCCTTTCGCCGTTTTCCGGTTTCTTTTGTAGAATTGTCAGCGCTTCATTTACTCTATCCAGCATAGAACGGGTTTTTTGAATGGATTCAATTCTGCTTTCCAACTTGCGATTTCCCATCACCACCTCCAAATCTAAACGATCAAGCAACTGATCTAATTGTTCAAATGGTTCATCCAATTCCATGGCTATAGTTCCCGGGAAACATTCAACCATCCACGCGATGTTCCGATACTGCTTTAACAGCAACTCAGTGTTGTGATAGCGCACTTTGTTCTTCTCTTGTTGAATAGAACGCATGGTTTCATCATCAATATCGGTATCCCCAAGAAGTCCTCGTTTAGTTAAAAACTGTATAAAAGCATCGGATTGAGATCTAATTTTCTCCTCTTGCCGCTCATAGAGCATCTGATCATCCTGTTTGCTCATATGTAAAATACTCCTTTGCATAACTGTTCAGGTCCATAGAGCCGCACGGCCCTCGGATCGTATTCGGATCTGCTTGCGATTGAGAGCATATACTAACCCTACCGCAGTCATATCCACACTTCTTACATATCCTACACAGAGAAAAATACGCGCGTAATAATATGGGGTCTGAATGTGCAACGCGGCTATTTTCCAGCTCACTGAGCGCACGATCCCCTTGGCCCTCAAGCAGTCGCTTGCTGAACCAAGCTACCATACGGCTCATATATTGGTGGATTGATCCACGTTTGCGCGTATTCCGTGCTAAAATGCGTATTTCCTCTAAAATACGCACAACAGCCTCTTGTGTTGGGAGTGAAACCTCTGTATCACAAGGATACAGCTTATTAAAAATGAGACAGCCATAGGAGCCAGGGAGACGGTACAGAACGAAGACATCCCCATGCTTCTGAAAAAACCTCCATACCTTTGTCTTTTCCCAACCCCAACGCTGTCCCAGGGTTTCCAAAGTCAAAATGGCTCCATACTTACCATACTGAACAGCAGGAGCCATAAATGAGAACACATTGCGGTGATCATTGGAGACAGTATGGCACCAAAGATCTAACCATGCGTCCGCTTCCTCAAATTGATAATTTTGTGCTGCTAATCTATGCGTTATGTTCCTGGGGAGGCAGAGGAACCCATAACCATCTGTTGTGTAAACAGTTCCATCCATACACTCAGCACCGGAACATCTAACAACCCAATCCAGGATCTGATACGACAGTTTCTTTGTAACAGGATCCAACTCATAGCTGATGTAACCCAGTTCTTGCAATGTATCCATCACCTGAAGGGCCTGATGCCGTTTCTTGGCCCCAAGAATACTCTTGAGTCCGACGACACCACCTGCCCACATACCGGGCTGTACGGGGTTGCTGTGGCCGCAGTAGATAGCATTACCTTTTCTAAATGCCGCCCTGGATGCCAGTTTTGCCCATGCCCCCATTACCCCTTTGCCCTCAGGTAAATGGGATCTCAGTAATTTGACCCAGTCATATCGCTGTAAACACTGCATTTTGGGCACCTCCTTTGGCTATTTGGGGTATAAAAAATGGGCAGCCCTATAAAAGAGCTGCCCGGCAGATATATTTATTTTTCTTTGATCCTCACTGTTAAACCTGCAATCGCCTTGGTATCGATTCCTACCAGGAACCAATCTTCACCCATCTCAATTCGTGTTGGGATCCAATCTCCATCGACAAGTGCCTCCATCCTTGTTCCACAATAAAGACCTCCATAATATTCATTTAGGCTAAACCTAATATCCATACGCCCGCTGTCTGTATCTAATACAAGTGTACCTTGCTTCATATATGCATCCTTTCCGGCGGCCTTTCGTGCTGCCTCTTCTTGATCAATCCGATATAACTTCCGCAGATATGCGTCAAAGATTGTACGACGGATCAATACCTTTTTTCCAATCTTGTATACCGCACCAGCCTCACGAGCCAATCGAGTAAACATCTTCAAACCTAAGCCGTAGTAATCCGCTCCTTGATAATAAGTGATAAATTCATGCTTTAGGATCTCAATGTCTTCATCGTCCAACTTGTCGGAGAACATCCAAAGATTACCACTCATTATGACTCCTCCGCTGGAGCTAGAGTGCTAGGCTCGTGAAACTGCTCCAAATACTGGTCAAAGATATCTCGATTGATTAATACTGTCCCGTCAATTCGATATATTGCGCCTGCCTTACTGGCCATCTCCAATAACTTCTTATGCTGTATGCTGTACACAATTTCAGCATCCTTGTAGCGAAGAAATTGCCGACGAAGCCGCTTTGCACTCTCGCGAACATCGTTCCGCTTGCCCAGCTCGAAATATTCTTTTGTCTGCTCACTAATCATGTGCTCAGTTCCTTTCATATTTAGAGTTGTCAAGACAGATGTTGCAGCCTGCAAAAAAGGACACTTTCTGAAATTTCTTACAGAAAGTGTCCTTAAATAACAAGTGCTATATTGCGCTGTGGCTTAACAACTATTCATGCTGCGTCACAATCATTCGCTAAAACACGCAAATTTGTTGTCAATTTGTTGTCAACCAAAAGCTGAAAAGCCGAAAAAGCGTTGCGGCACAACGACTTTTTAATCAAGGGGTTTCATCGTGGGGAACAGGATGACTTCGCGGATGGTATCGGAGCCGGTGAGCAGCATCACTGCGCGGTCTACACCGATGCCCATGCCGCCCGTGGGAGGCATGCCGTATTCCATAGCATTCAGGAAGTCCTCGTCCAGCATTTCGGTTTCATCGTCACCACGCTCACGCTGCTCCACCTGCTTCATAAAACGGCCTCTCTGATCAATAGGATCGTTCAGCTCGGAGTAAGCGTTGGCGATTTCACTGTGGCAGATGAACAGTTCGAAGCGCTCGGTCAGGCGGGGATCCTCGGGAAAACGCTTGGTCAAAGGAGAAACCTCTACAGGATACATAGTGATGAAGGTGGGCTGGATCAGATGCTCTTCCACTCTCTGATCGAAACAGGCATACAGGGCATTGCCCCAGGTCTTCTCAGCAGCCTCGTTCAGCTCCACGCCCTTGGCAGCAGCGGCTGCCACAGCCTCAGCGTCGTCGCTGATAGCACCAAAATCGATGCCCACATATTCCTTAACAGCTTCCACCATGGTCATGCGGCGCCATGCGGGAGTCAGATCGATCTTCTCGCCCATCCATTCCACTTCGTAAGTGCCCAGGATCTCCTTGGCAGCGCCGGAGATAATGCCCTCGGCAATATCCATCATATCATGGAAATCAGCATAGGCCTGGTACAGCTCAACAGAGGTAAACTCGGGATTGTGCTTGGGGTCCATACCTTCGTTACGGAAAATGCGGCCGATCTCATACACCCGGTCCATACCGCCGATAATCAGCCGCTTCAGCGGCAGCTCGGTGGCGATTCGCATGTACATGTCGATATCCAGCGTGTTGTGGTGCGTTATAAAGGGGCGGGCAGAGGCGCCGCCGGCGATGGTATTCAGAACGGGGGTCTCCACTTCAATGTAGTTCATGTTGTCCAGATACTGGCGCATGAACTTAATGAACTTGGAGCGGATGATGAAGTTCTGCTTCACCTCGGGATTGACCATCAGATCCACATAACGCTGACGGAAACGGATCTCCTTATCGGTCAGGCCGTGGTACTTCTCGGGCAGGGGCAGCAGGGACTTGCTCAGCAGGATGATGCTGCGGGTACGGATGGAAATTTCCTCGGTCTTGGTCTTAAAAATCTCACCCTCTACGCCCACGATATCGCCGATATCGTTTTTCTTGAAGCGGTTATACTCCTCTTCGCCCATCTCGTCGATCTTAACAAACAGCTGGATACGGCCGGTGCAGTCTTGCAGGTCGCAGAACATGACCTTGCCCTGACCGCGCTTGCTCATCAGACGGCCTGCAACCCGGACGGTCTTACCTTCAAAAGCTTCATAGTCAGCCTTGATGGCAGCGGAGTCGGCATTGAAGTCAAACTTGGTCTGCACAAAGGGATCACGGCCTTCTGCCTGAAGGGCAGCCAGCTTTTCTCGGCGGATCTGGGCCTGCTCGGAAACAGGCAGCTCAGCCTGGGGTACAAACTTTGCCATAGCTTAGCCCTCGCGAGTGATGTTCAGCACTTCCATCTGGTAAGCGCCGTTGGGAGCATTGACGGTAAACACATCGCCCACGGACTTGCCCACAGCGGCACGACCGAAGGGAGAGTCATCAGAAAGCTTATACTCCATGGGGTTTGCTTCCTGGGAGCCAGTGATCTTGTACTCAGTGACTTCGCCGGTAGCGACATCCTTAACAGTAACGTTGCAGCCCAGGCCAACACGGCCGGAAGCTTCGTTCTCGTCCTCGATGATAACGGCATGGGACAGAATGTCCTCGATCTCGGCAATGCGGCCGTAGAGCTTTGCCTGCTCGTTCTTTGCCGCATCGTACTCAGAGTTTTCGGACAAGTCGCCGTAAGAGCGGGCCTCTGCGATCATTGCAGCGATCTCACGCTCGCGGGTAGTCTTCAAATAGTTCAGTTCTTTTTCCAGTTCTGCCAGACGCAGACCGGTGATCTTAAATTCTTTTGCCATAAGGGAAGTCCTTCCTTCCATAAAAATTTCAATAGCTCCAGACATTATAGTGGATAAAACCGTGATAGTCAAGGTATTTTCCCACTTTTTTGCATTTTTGCAGAGTATTCTTAACGAGGCAGTACCGCAATCGCCGCCTGTATCTGGGGATCCTCTTCCGGGGCCACCATACCCAAATAAATCTGTTGATACAGGTCCTCATCCACCTCTACCAAAACATCCGGTGTTAACCCCAGATCCGACAAGCTGATGCCATTGGGTGTACAGTACCTGCCGATGGAAATGACCGCGGCAGAACCGTCGGACAATTTAAAAGATGTCTGGAAATGGCCCTTACCGGTTGTAGGCTGGCCTACCAGTTTGGCGACGCCGTACTCGCTCAACGCAGCGGCAAAGAATTCAGCAGCAGAATAGGAATCCCCGTTAATCAGCACTGCCATCGGGATCTCCAGACAGTTTTCGTCCGACATATCCACGTTTTCTTCACCCTTGTAGTCTACGCTTCGAAACAGAGGTCCTTCCGGCAACAGGTAATCCAGAATCTTGACCAGCTCGTGCTTATATCCCCCCGGATTGAACCGCACATCAAAGATCAATGCCTTTGCGCCCTGATCCAGCAGTGTCTCGATCCCAGCCAGTGTTTCTTCGGCACATCTGCCATCAAAATTCAAGATGGTCAACAGGCCAATCTCATTATCCAGCATCTGACTCGTGGCCACTACCCTCTGGACAGTTCTGCGTTCCGGCTCTACTTCCAGTGTTTCACCGTTTCGCAGAAGCTTCAGTTTTACGGTTGTTCCCTGCTCTCCCTTGATCAAATCTCTGATCTGGTCAACATTCAGTGCCGCAAGGTCCTGTTCACCGGCTGCGATGATCACATCTCCCGCCTGGATTCCGACCTCCTCAGCAGGACCGTTGGGTTCTACCCGGATAACCGTAATATACCCATCTTCCCGTTGGGTAATAGTAATACCGATGCCTACATAGGCATTATTCATTCGCTCCTGATAGGCGTTATAATCCTCAGCGGTCATATAGTAGCTCCAACGGTCGCCCATTGCTTCTATCATGGCTTCCGCTGCGGCATCCTCCAGCAGTGTTTTGTCCACTTCGTCTACAAAATACCGGTCGATCACATTTTCCAGTTCCACAAGTTTTGAGTAATCGTTATTCCTGTAATTTGCTACAGACAGAGCAACGCAGGCAGCCAGTGCCGCTACCAGAATATAGCTGATAATCTGCCAAAACCTTTTCAATGGAATCCACTCCTTAGAATTTTTCCCACAGCCCGTTTTGGGCTGTGGGAGATGAATTTAGAATTTCATGTACGCGGCAGGATTCTGCGCCACACCGTTAAAGTAGATACTGAAATGCAGATGGTTGCCGGTAGACCAGCCGGTAGAACCTACATAACCGATGACTTCACCCTGGGAAACCTTCTTGCCAACATAAATACTGGGATCCCAGTGGGTCATATGTAAATAGCTGGAAGAGAAACCGTCACCGTGATTGATAGTAACATAGTAACCGGAAGCACTGTCATACGCGGTCTTCGTAACTGTACCGCCACGGGTAGCCTTGATGGGTGTACCGGCGGGAGACGCAAGGTCGACACCGCTGTGGAAACTGTAGGTACCGTGAATCGGATGCACCCGGTAGCCAAAGGGGCTGGAAAGATAAACATAGGAACAGGGAATCATCCAGTATGCAGAGCTGGGTGCGGCACCGCTTGTGCTGTTACCGCTGCTATTTGGTTTATTCTGGTTTTGCAGAGCTTCCTGCTTTTTTCGCTCTTCTTCCTGGCGCTTGCGTTCTTCTTCCTCCAGGCGCTGCTGTTCCTTGCTTTTTGCTCGTTCCGCTTCGGCGATTTCCTTCTGCAGTGCTTCATCTCTGGCTTCTGTTTCCGCCATCAGCGCATCCAGAGCCTCACCCTGCTTGTGCAGCTCCGCCAGAACCTCGTCCGCAGCCAAACGCTTAACTTCCAGTTCCGCCTGCAGATCATTCAAAGCTGCCTTGGTATCTTCCAGTTCGGCCTTTTCGCTTTCCAACTCCTGCCGGGCAGTCTCCACCGCCTTGGCTGCGATGTCCATTTCCTCTAAACGGCGCCGGTCAGCTTCCGCGATCTCTTCGATCATATTCAGCCGGTCCAACAAATCAGAAAAGCTGCTTGCCTTAAACAGCACAGACCAGTAAGAGAGGGAACCCTCTTCTTCCATGGCCCGGATCCGTTCCTTGTTCTGCTCACGAAGCTGTTCCAGACGGGCCTTTGTCTCGTCCAGCTCTTCCTGCTTATCCGCGATCAGCATGCCGTAAAGAGTGATCTGCGCATTGATGTTAGCGATCTGCTCATGGAGCATACCGATTTCCTGATCAATGGCATTCTTCTCGGCGATCAGCTTTTCCATCTCCGACATATTGTCGTTGATCTGATCCCGCAGAGCAGACTTTTCCTCTTCGATCGCAGCATCCTTTTTCTTCAGTTCAGCCAGTTCTTTTTCCCATTTTTGAAGCTCAGCCGAAGTCAGCTTTGCTGCATGGGTTCTTGTGGGAATAGCGCCAATCAGCAATGTCAGCAGCATAATAGCTGCCAGAACACCTGCTAAAATGGATACCAGTCTTTGCTTATTCTTCATAAATTCTCCTTGTTTTGCTTAGGTTAAACATCCATAAACTTGCGGATGGAAGTCCAGCTGCCCACGATGCCGACGAACAGGCCTGCTGCCACGAAGGTTGCCACCATGGGTACCAGCAGTTCGTCAAAGGGAACAAAGCTGAACAAACGAAGTGTGTCCACTTCCTCGATTTTCAAAATCAAAGCATCGTACATGACCCATTCCAACGCAAAGGCAACTGCCGCGCCGATCATACCCAGGGCGAAGCCTTCCACCACGAAGGGCAGCCGGATAAAGCCATTGGTAGCGCCGACCATCTTCATAATGGCGATCTCATCCCGGCGGTCATACATAGCCAGCTTAACGGTATTGGAAATGATCAGCAAGCTGACCACCAGCAGCACCGCGATCACGGTCAAAGACGCGATCTGCAAAACATTCTGCAGTGTAATAAAGCCTTCTGCCATTTCAAACTCGGCAGAAATATACGCAACACCCGGGATCTCCATGATTTTATCATAGGTATCCTCCATCAGCGCATTATCTTCCAGCGTCACAACAAATCTGTGGCGCAGGTCCTCTGCCACCACGCCGCCAAATGCAGCGCTGCCGCCCATATCCTCTACGAAAGCTTCCAGCGCTTCTTCCCGGGATACATATTTGGCAAGCAGTACATTTTCGATCAGATTGATCTTGGTGCCTACGCTCTTGGCTTCCGCATCGGGCATTTCACTGTCGATATACACCAACAGCTCATTGGTTTTGTTCAGGTCTTCCACCATCAGATTGACATTGTACATCAAAATGGAGAAGCTGCCCACGATCAGCAGGCAGGCCACTGTGACACACACAGCCGCAAAGGACATAAATCCGTGGAGAAAAATACCCCGGATGCCCTCTTTGATCAAATATCCAAAATTATTGACTCTCATAAATCAGTACCCTTCCATTCCGTCGCTGAGAACCAAGCCGTCATCAATGGAGATAACACGCTTGGCAAACTGCTCCACCAGATTCATCTCATGGGTGACCACCAGCACTGTAGTACCCAAATTATTGATTTCCTGCAGCAGTGTCATGATTTCCAAAGAACGGGCAGGGTCCAGGTTGCCGGTAGGCTCATCGGCAATAATGGTAGAAGGATTATTGACCAGCGCACGGGCGATTGCCAGACGCTGCTGCTCACCGCCGGAAAGTTCACTGGGATGACGGTGGCTCTTGGTGTCCAGACCGACCAGCTCCAGCACATAAGGCACGCGTTCCTTGATCTCCCGTTCCCGGGCACCGATAACGCGCATAGCAAAGGCAACGTTATCATACACCGTCTTAGTGTCGATCAAACGGAAATCCTGGAACACAACACCAACCGTACGGCGCAGATAAGGCACTTCCCGACGGCGTACCCGCTCCAAAGAATACCCATTTACATGAACGCTTCCGGAGGTGGGCTTCAGCTCGCCGGTGATCAGCTTCAAAATGGTGGACTTACCGGAACCGGAAGGGCCAACCAGAAAAACAAACTCTCCGTCTTCGATCAGCATGGATACACCCTGCAGCGCGGTATTTCCCACCGCATAGGATTTTACTACATCCACAAATTCAATCATAAATCTATTTCTCCATCTTTATGCATGTAACCAAATTGTAACACATTGTAAAGGTGTTGTCAATGGAAAATCCCGGAAGCAACGGTTCTCCTGAGAAGGGCAACCGTATAACCGGCAACAGGGCCGCACAGATCCGTGCGGCCCTCCTATTTTTTATCTGGCATCCCGGGAAGACAGGTATTTTCTGACCATCAGTGCTACCTTAAACACGATAGCGTGGTCAAACTGACGCAGATCCAGACCGGTCAGCTTTTTGATCTTCTCCAGACGGTAGACCAGCGTGTTTCTGTGTACAAAGAGCTTACGGGAAGTTTCGGACACATTCAGGTTGTTCTCAAAGAACTTATTGATGGTGAACAGAGTCTCCTGGTCCAGAGAATCAATGGCGCTCTTCTTGAACACCTCGGAAAGGAAAATATCGCACAGGGTAGTTGGCAGCTGATAGATCAGACGGCCGATACCCAGGTTCTCGTAGTTGATGATGCTCTTTTCGGTATCAAAGACCTTGCCCACATCAATAGCGGTCTGAGCTTCCTTGTAAGAATCTGCCAAAGAGCGCAGATGCTCCGCAACGGTGCCGATGCCGATCACAGACTTGATGAACAGTTCGCTGCGCAGGGTATCTTCCATAGCGGCGGCCATCTTCTCCAGCTCGCCCTCACCGGGCATGCCGCTGAGCTGACGGACCACAGCAATATCCGTTTCATTGATGCTTAAAACAAAGTCCTGCATCTTGTCGGGGAACATGCCGGACAGCACATCAACAGTAGCCACATCGCTGTGACCGGTCTGGCGCACCAGGAACACGGCGCGGGGGGCATCGGTGGCAAAATGCAGCTCCTTGGCCCGGATATAGATATCGCCGGGCAGGATGTTGTCCATAATGATATTCTTAACAAAGGTACCGCGGTCATGCTTCTCCTCGTAGAAGATCCGGGCATCGTTCAGCGCAATATATGCCATTGCGCAGCAGCTGCGGGCCGCTTCATCATCGCCGGTGCAGAACACAGCATATTCAAAGTAGTTGGAACTACCGTAGATCGCCTTAAAGGTTTTTTGCCCAAAAGTCACAACACTGTCAGCGGCGGAAGAAACCTTCAGCGCAGCATCAGACCAGCGCTCACCAACCCAGGTAACATCCGTGCAGGAAATTACATTACCCTCACTGTCGATTACACCAAAAACCCGGTCGGGAATCTCTTTTAATTGCAGGATCACACTTTGAAATACGCCATTGGACATTTCGCAGACCTCCCAAAAAACTTGCATAAAAGCTAATTTCACAAAATTGCACTGCTATTATACATATGCTTTGCGCATTTTGCAAGTACCTTTTGACATTTTATCACAAAAATGTACACGTTTTTTGGGTATTATTCCAGTGATTTTCTTTTTTATTACTCTTGTCTTTGAGATATGCCGTTATTCTGCCAAAAAAATCAGCCGTTTTCTCCGGTCAGCAATGCCAACTCCGCATCCGTTAGCTCCCGGCATTGGCCCAGGGGCAGATCCTGCAATCTGAGTCCACCCTCCTGACGGCGCTGCAGATATTCCACATGCATAGACCGGCTCGCCATCATCCGGCGCACCTGGTGGTACTTGCCTTCGCAGACAGTAATCAGGCTCTCTCCCGGTCCAACGGGTTCCAATTTCGCCGGAAGACATTTGGTTCCGTCCCGCAGCACAAGGCCCTCCGCAAAGGCTTTTATGTCCTCCCCGGTAGCCGTGCCTTCGTGCCTGGCATAATAGACCTTCGGCACTTCCTTTTTGGGACTGATCAGCCGGTGCAGCAGGTCGCCGTCATTGGTAAACAGCAGCAAGCCCTCTGTAGCTTTATCCAACCGGCCGATAGGCTTTACATCCATATTTTTATATTGGGCCGGAAGCAATTCCATGACCGTCTGCTCTTTAGCATCCTCCGTGGCTGTCACAAAACCCGCAGGTTTGTTGAGCATGACCACAACGGTTCGATAACCGCCCAACACCTCTGCGTCGAAGCTGACCGTCTGTTTCCGGGGATCGATCTTGCGGCTGTTGTCCCGCTCTACGATTCCATCCACCGTTATCCGGCCGGATTTCAAGATGGCTTTTACCTGACTTCGTGTACCGAGGCCGCTGTCGCATAAAAATTTGTCCAACCGTTCCATAGTTCCCCCGTTCTATCCCTCCGGGAACAAGCATAGCTTTTAGTGTCAGTTTAACAAGGAGGGATTATCATGATGGTTATGACCGCAAAGGTCGATAAGAAAAAAATAATTCTCGTGTTGGCCGGTGCGGCTGCACTCATTGCCGTGCTGATCATGCTCTTTGGCGGTGGCAGTGAAGCCGCCCCCTCTGCAGCACCGTCCATGAGCACCAATGACGCAAGGGTCAAATTCCTGTCCGATTTTGGTTGGGAAGTAGCCGCTTCGCCTGTAGAATCCGGACAGGTGCGAATTCCGGAAGCAGGCAGCGAGGTTTTTGACCGTTATAACGCGCTGCAAAAGAGTCAAGGATATGACTTAAGCGCTTTCGCGGGCAAGACCGTCATGCGATATGTCTATAAGATAAAGAATTACCCCGGTGCTGTTGATCCTGTATATGCCACTCTGTTGGTCTACAAAGATCAGGTCATTGGCGGTGATGTGACCGATACTTCGGCCAAGGGTGTTGTCCGGGGTTTCAAAATGCCCACTGTCAATCCGTCGCAGCAAGCAACCACACCATCCACCATCCCCAGCGCCACCTGATCCGCTTATCGTAATTAGGAATTAGAAATGAGGAATTAGGAATTAAGGGTTTATCTTGCAAAACAGAGCAATTCCTTACTCCTAATTCCTAAATCCTAAATCCTAATTTGGCCGTTAGGCCTTATTTATACTGTAACACACATTCACCATCTTGACAAGCAGGGATGCTGCGTGGTATTCTCTAGACAATATAAGTTCATACATCTTCAGGGCAGGGTGAAATTCCCGACCGGCGGTGAAGCAGCAAGTAACAAATCGGCAAGAATTACTGGCGAGAGATTTTATCTTCAGAGCAAGCTTTGAAGCAGCAGGAATACTTTGTGTATTTCAATGCTTTCAAAGCGATGATATGAAGTAAAAGATCCGGCAGTAATCGCGGGCGATTTGTTAATTGTTGCGTAGTCCGCGAGCGCTTCGGCGCTGAATCGGTGCGATTCCGATACCGACAGTATAGTCTGGATGGAAGAAGATCTTTTTCGCTTTTCTATGCTCTGGGTGTATGTCCAGAGCTTTTTTATTGGGAGGATATCCATATATGAAGAACCGCTCCGAATCTGTACGCAAAATGGTACTGACTGCCATGCTGGCGGCCATTTCCTACCTGATCGTCAGTTATATCCGCATTCCGGTGGTGCTGTTTTTAAAGTACGAACCCAAGGATGTGATCATCACCATCGGTGGCTTTGTGTTGGGTCCCATGGCATCCTTTGTGATCTCGCTGGTCGTTTCGCTGGTGGAAATGATCACCGTCAGCGATACCGGCCCCACTGGCTGTCTGATGAACTTGATCTCCACCTGCAGCTTTGCCTGCACCGCGGCCTTGATTTACAAACGGCGGCACAATCTCAACGGCGCTGTTCTGGGTCTTTTGGCAGGCTCCGTCACTATGGTGGTCGTGATGCTCCTCTGGAACTGGCTGATCACCCCGCTGTACATGGGCGCATCCCGTGAGACCGTTGAGCAATTACTGATTCCCGCTTTTCTTCCTTTTAACGCTTTGAAGGCCGGACTAAACAGCGCTCTGGTTCTGGGGCTGTACAAACCGCTGACCTCCGCCCTGCGGAAAACCCGTTTGCTGCCCGATTCCGGTCACGCGCCGCGCAGTAAAAAACCCGGTATTTATCTGTTCGCCGCCGCGCTTCTTGCCACCTGTATTTTGCTTCTGCTTGTCATGCAAGGTAAAATCTGAATAATTATAGGGGCCGATGATTCCATCGGCCCCTTTTTGATTATGATTCCTGTTCTTCGTCTTTCGGTTCTTCCGCAAGTATTCCTTCCGGATCCGGCACAACTGCGTCTTTTCTGGGAGGCATACCTTGATCCTTGTTGCGGCATACAAAAATCAGAATGGGCATAGCCACAGGGAATAAAATGCTCAGCACCAAAAACAGCACCTTGTAGTTCAGGGTGCAGGATGCATAGAGGTCATAGACACACACATACCGAAATACTGCGGTCACGACATACAATACCCAAAGTACAATGCTGATGCCCACCACGCCCAACAGCGATGCGGTTACTGTACTCATTGCCTTTTGGGGTGTCATAGTGATAATGTCCGGAATCTGCACAATCAGCTTCACTGCTGCAGTCATATAACTGCCAAACGTCACAAGCGTTAGAATCGCCAAAGCAATGCAAAAACCCACCAATACCTTTCGGCGATTGCGGATCTGTCCCCAGGCAACATAACGGTACTGGTCGGAAATACTGCCCAGCAGCCACATATCCGTTACCGGCAGCCATGCCATCCAGGGATGGCGGATACACCGCCGCATTGCTACAGTATACAGACCCAATGCCTGGAAAATGTACAGTGTGATACCCACCGCTGCGGACAGCAATCCGCCACCGAACATAATTGTCAGAACAACGGCAACCGTATGTAAATCTTTCGCAAGCAAATCCACATTCATCGTCATAAAACCCCCTGTCTGTTTGTCTACTGTTAGTTTATCATAGAAATTGAAAAAATGCAACAGACGCGGCGATTTGCCGCGGCTGTCAAATTTTACTTCATCAGCTTGCAAACCAGTTGCGTATAAGCCACAGGATCTTCAATGGGCAGGTCTGCCATCAACTGGGCCTGGTAGCACAGCAGCTGGGCATAGTCCTTGGCCTTGAGGGTGTCCTCTGTCATGGCTTTCTGCATGGCCTTAACCGCGTCATGGTCGGCATTCAGCTCCAGAATCCGGCCCACAGGGAATGCAAATTCGGGATTGACCCGCTTCATATACTTTTCCATCTCGAAGCTCATGCCCGCATCGGGAGTCATGCATACGGGATGCTCACCCAGATCAGCGGACAGCCGCACTTCCTTGACCTGCTCGCCCAGAGTTTCCTTCACGAAAGTCAGGAAGCCTTTCAGTTCCTCGGCCTTTGCCTCGGCTTCCTTCTTTTCTTCCTCGGTCTGCAGGCCAAGGTCTTCAGAAGACGCGTTGCAGAAGCGCTTCTCCATATAAGTCATAAGGCTCTGGGGAAGGAATTCATCCACCTCATCGGTAAAGAGCAGCACATCGTAGTTTTTCTTGGCAAGGGTCTGCACCTGGGGCAGCTTGCTGAGCCGTTCCTTGTTCTCGCCGGGGACAAAGTAGATCTTCTCCTGCCCCTCAACCATAGCTTCTACATACTCTTTCAGCGTGACCAGCTTACCCTGTTTGTTGGAGTAGAACAGCAGCAGATCCTGCACGGCATCCTTGTTGGCACCGTAGTTCGCCACTGCGCCGTACTTCAACTGACGGCCAAATGCGCCGTAGAAGCTTTCATAGTTTTCCCGGTCATTTTCCAGCATGGATGTCAGTTCGGACTTGATCTTCTTGGCAATGTTCTTGGCGATGATGGTCAACTGGCGGTCATGCTGCAGCATTTCACGGCTGATGTTCAAAGACAGATCCTGGCTGTCCACTACGCCCTTGACGAAGCTGAAATGCTCCGGCAGCAGATCCTCGCAGTTTTCCATGATCATGACACCGGAGGAATAGAGCTGCAGACCCAGCTTTGCGTCCCGGGTATAATAATCCATGGGAGCCTTGGAAGGCACATACAGCAGTGCCTTAAAGGATACCGTACCCTCGGCGCTGAAATGGACGGTGCGCAGAGGCTTATTGTAGTCGAAGAACTTTTCCCGGTAGAAGCTATGGTATTCTTCCTCGGTGACATCCTTTTTATTGCGCTGCCACAGGGGCACCATAGTATTGAGGGTTTCCAGCTCGGTGTAATCCTCATACTCCGGCTTGTCTTCGGGAGAATCCGCCTTCTTGCGGGACTTGGTGACCTCCATGCGGATGGGGTAGCGGATATAATCGGAATACTTGCGAACAAGTGCGCGCAGAGTATACTCTTCCAGATACGGGGAAACCTCCAGTTCTTCGGTATCCTCTTTCAGTTCCATGATAATGTCGGTACCGGCAGCGTCACGGGCGGCTTCTTTCATAGTGTAGCCGTCAGCGCCGTCGGATTCCCACTTCCAAGCGGTGTCTTCGCCATACTTTTTGGAGATAACCGTGACCTTGGAAGCGACCATGAACGCAGAGTAAAAGCCGACACCGAACTGACCGATGATATCGATGTCATCGGAAGCTTCCATGTTCTGCTTAAAGTTCAAAGAACCGGACTTGCAGATGGTGCCAAGGTTTTCTTCCAGTTCCTCTTTGGACATACCGATACCGGTATCGGAAACGGTGATGGTGCGGTTCTTTTCGTCACGGGTGATGGTGATGGCCATATCCTCCCGTGCAAGACCCACCTTGTCATCGGTCAAAGCCGTATAGGCCAGCTTATCCATAGCGTCGCTGGCGTTGGAAATGATCTCACGGAGGAAGATCTCCCGATTGGTGTAGATGGAATTGATCATCAGATCCAGTAATCGCTTGGATTCTGCCTTGAATTGTTTCTTTGCCATAGTAAACATCCCTTTCGAGTTTTAGCACTCTTTTTGTTTGAGTGCTAATATTATAACGCACTTTTGAAAAATTGCAAGTCTTTGGAAAAAAGTTCTTTCTTTATTTACAATTATGTGATAGAATTATCATGTAAAATTATGCGCTGACGGTCAGGTTCTGCATATTAGGCCGTCAGCCTGCAAGATATTGTAAGGAGTAATGAAATGATCACAGTAAGCAATTTGGGTATGCAGTTTGGCGGCCAGTGGCTGTTCCAGCATGTAGACCTGCAATTTTTGAACGGCAACTGCTACGGCATCATCGGTGCCAACGGTGCCGGTAAGTCCACCTTCCTGCGAATTCTCACCGGCGAACTGGACTCCACCACCGGTTCCATCTCCGTAGAAGAGGGCAAGCGTGTTTCCGTTCTGAAGCAGAATCAGAATGCCTATGACGAATTCACCGTCATGGACACCGTCATTATGGGCAACCAGCACCTTTACGATGTGATGAAGGAAAAGGATGCCATCTACGAAAAGGAAGATTTTTCTGATGAGGACGGTATCCGTGCCGCCGATCTGGAAGCGGAATTCGCTGAACTGGGCGGTTGGGAAGCCGAATCCGACGCATCCCGTCTGCTGCAGGGTCTGGGCATCGGCACCGAAATGCACTATGACATCATGGGCACTGTTGACCCCCGTTTGAAGGTGAAAATTCTTCTGGCGCAGGCGCTGTTTGGAAACCCCGACATTGTCATGCTGGACGAGCCTACCAACAACCTGGACATCGACGCCATCAACTGGCTGGAGGATTTCCTGCTGGACTTCCCCGGCATGGTCATCGCCGTTTCCCACGACCGCCACTTCCTGAATACCGTTTCCACCCACACCGTGGATATCGACTATGGCAAGATCAAGATGTATGTAGGTAACTACGACTTCTGGTACGAATCTTCTCAGATGGTTCAGGCCATGATCCGCAATAAGAACAAGCGCAACCAAGAAAAGATTGAAGAGCTGCAGCTGTTCATTCAGCGCTTCTCCGCCAACAAGTCCAAGGCCAAGCAGGCAACTGCCCGCCGCAAGTTGCTGGACAAGCTGACCGTCGAGGAAATGCCCTGCTCCACCCGCCGCTATCCTTTCGTAGGCTTTATGCCTGAGCGGGAGCTGGGTAAGGATGTTCTGACTGTCAAGGATGTTTCCGTCACTGTCGACGGTGAGAAGCTGCTGGACAATGTTTACTTCTCCGTAAACCGCACCGACAAGATCGCCTTTGTGGGTGAGAACGAAAAGGCGCAGACCGCACTGATGCAGATTCTTATGGGTGAGCTGGAGCCGGATGAAGGTTCCATCAAGTGGGGCATCTCCACTGTGCGCAGCTATCTGCCCAAGGACAACAGTGAGTATTTCGAAGGCAACACCATGGAGCTGGTGGATTGGCTGCGCCAGTATTCCATCAAGAAGGACGATGTCTATCTCCGGGGCTTCCTGGGCCGTATGCTCTTCAGCAACGAAGATGTGTTCAAGCAGGTCCATGTGCTGTCCGGTGGTGAAAAGGTTCGCTGCATGCTCTCCAAGATGATGCTTTCCGGCGCCAACGTTGTTCTGCTGGACCAGCCCACCAACCACCTGGACATGGAATCCATTCAGGCTGTGAATAAGGGTCTGGAAGCCTTCCAGGGTGTTGTATTGCTTGCTTCCCACGACCATGAGATGCTGCAGTCCACCTGTAACCGTGTCATTGCCTTCCAGCCGGACGGTACTATTATCGACAAGTACGGCACTTACGATGATTACCTTGCCTGGATGGCTGAGAATAAGAAGCAGTAATAAACAACCCTGTCATCCTGAGCGAAGCAATTCCCTCATGTAGGGCGGGGCATTGGTCCAACCGCCCGACAGGACCGTTTCCCGGCGGGAGCAAGCCCCCGCCCTACGGTGATGATTCTACATTTTAGGAGAATTAGAATATGGAAAAAATTCTTGATATTATCACTGCCAAAATGCAGCAGGCTTTTGCCGATGCCGGCTACGACGCAGCCTTTGGCCGGGTCAATGTATCCAACCGGCCCGACCTGTGCGAATACCAGTGCAACGGCGCGCTTTCCGCTGCCAAGCAGTATAAGTGCGCCCCCATCCAGATCGCCAACGCTGTGGTTGCCAAGCTGGATGCCACGGACTATGATATGGTAGAAGCCGTTATGCCCGGCTTCATCAATCTGAAGCTCTCCGGCACTTTTCTGCGGAGTTACCTGGAAGAAATGCGCACTGCTCCCGATTTCGGTGTAGAGAAGGTCGGTGCCGGCAAGACCATCGTGGTGGACTACGGCGGAGCAAACGTTGCCAAGCCTCTGCACATCGGCCATCTGCGTCCCGCCATCATTGGCGAAGCGCTGAAGCGGCTGCACAAGTTCCTTGGCTACAACACCATCGGTGATGTACACCTGGGTGACTGGGGTCTGCAGATGGGTCTGATCATTGCGGAGCTCCAGGAGCGTCAGCCGGAGCTGCCCTACTTTGACCCCGACTTCACCGGCGAGTACCCCGCTGAAGCTCCCTTTACACTGTCCGATCTGGAAGAGATCTATCCCGCTGCTTCCAGCAAAAAGTCTGACCCGGTATTTGCCCAGAAAGCTCACATTGCCACTCTTGAAAATCAGCAGGGCCGCCGTGGCTACCGGGCCATCTGGCAGCACATCATGAATATCTCCCTGCCCGATTTAAAGCGGATCTATGATGCGCTGGATGTACACTATGAAAAATGGCTGGGCGAAAGTGATGCCGATCCCTATATTCCCGCCATGGTGGAGGATCTGAAGGCTCGCGGCATAGCGGTTCTCAGTGAGGGCGCCTGGGTTGTTCCCGTAGCCGAAGATGGCGACAAGAAGGAAGTTCCTCCCATGATCCTCGTCAAGTCCGACGGATCCTCCATTTATGCCACCACCGATCTGGCTACCATTTTGCAGCGTATGCAGGATTGGAAACCCGACAAGATGCTCTATGTTACCGACAAGCGCCAGAACCTGCACTTTGAGCAGGTGTTCCGCGCCGCCCACAAATCCAGCATTGTCAACGAAAATACCGAACTGGAGCATGTGGGTCACGGCACCATGAACGGTAAGGACGGCAAGCCCTTCAAGACCCGCGACGGCGGTGTTCTGCGTCTGGAACAGCTGATCAGTGATATGACCGACTTTGTCCGGGCCAAGGTGGTAGAAAACAAGATCGTCGGCGAAGACGAGGTAGAAGAAACCACCGCAAAGATCGCCCTGGCTGCCCTGAAATACGGTGACCTTTCCAACCAGCCTACCAAGGACTACAACTTCGACCTGGAACGCTTTGCCGCCTTCGAGGGTAACACCGGTCCTTATATTCTCTATACCATCGTGCGTATCAAGTCCATCCTGGCCCGATACGGCGCATGGGAGAACCTGCCCATTCAAACCCCCGCCAACACCTACGGCAAGGATCTGATGCTGGCTATTACCAAGTTCGGTCCCACCCTGGAGTCCGCACTGAAGGCCTCCGCTCCCAATCTGATCTGCGCATATATCTACGAGCTGGCTGGCTGTGTCAACAAGTTCTACCACGAGACCCCCATCCTCAAGGAAGAAAACGAGGAGCTGAAAGCAAACCACATTGCCTTGATTGCTCTGGCAAAGAACGTTTTGGAAACCTGTATCGGTATTCTGGGTTTCTCTGCTCCCGAAAAGATGTAAAGCTTTTGCTGCTTCCATTTTTGGGAGCGGCAAAGTCCATGGTAATTCTATGAAAACAAAAACTTCTTCCGGCAGTAACCGCATTTTCTTTCTGTGTTACATTGCCTATACCTGCATCTACATTGCAAGATTGAATCTGTCCATGGCCTCCCCTGCCATGCGGGAAGCCGGCATCTTAACTGCCGCGGAATTAGGCTTTGTCGGCAGTGCCTTCTCTGTAGTCTATTCCTGCGGGCGTCTGTTTAACGGTATTTTAGGTGACCGGATGGCACCGAAGCTGCTGATCGTCGCAGGTCTTGTGCTGACAGCAGCGGCCAATCTTCTTATTGGTCTGCTGCCGCCTTACATACTGATTCTGACGCTTTGGTGTCTCAACGCCTTTGGTCAAAGTATGCTGTGGAGCGCACTGCTGAAAATCATGACCGGCATCTACGGCAAGGCACAAGCTGATAAGAAGGTTCCAATTTTGGTCTCATCCGTATCCGCCGGCAACATCTTGGGCATTTTATTCAGCGCCCAATTGGTCAGTTGGTTCGGTATCCGGGCGGCGTTTTGGGTTCCCGGTCTCATGACCGCAGTGATCGGCGCGTTGATCGCTTACATCGTCCCCGTCACCGGAAAGCCTGCCTGCAGTCAATCCAAGCCCTTCCCCTTCAAGGCACTGTTTGCAGATAAGCAGATCCGTGGCATTATGCTGCCCGCTATGTTCCACGGTGCTATGAAGGATACCATCAGCCTGTTTATGGCGGTTTATTTTCTGGACACCTTTGGCGTGGATCTGGCCGCTTCTTCCTGGTATGTGCTGCTGATTCCCACGGTCGGTTTGGCAGGACGGCTGATCTACCCCACCTGCTACCGGCTGCTGCAGCGGCGGGAGCACCTGCTTTCGCTGATCTGCTTTGGGATCTGCGCAGTGTTTGCAGCCGTTCTCTGTTTCCCGCTGGATACTCCTCTGGTGGCAGCCGTTGCGCTGAGTATGATCTATGCGTTGGTATCCATGATCAACACCTCGATCCTGTCCATGTTCCCACTGCGGTTTGCGGAAAAAGAGCTTGTTGCCAGCGTCAGCGGTATTACGGATTTTGCCACCTACTTAGGCGCAAGCATCGCTTCCGCCATCTACGGTCTGCTTATTAATGGCGGCAATTACCGGTACATGTTTATTTCGTGGATCGTTCTGAGTTTGCTTTCCATCGCGCTTCTGCTGCGGCAGCAACCGCTGAAAAAGCAAGACTAACGTTAAAAAAGACCGCCGGTGGCGGTCTTTTTCTTATCTGCCCTCCAAGGCAAGGGCATTTTGGGTTTTATAGAGGTTGGCGTAAATGCCGTCGGTATTTACCAGTTGCTCATGGGTACCGGCCTCAGTGATCACGCCGTCAGCAATGGAAATGATGCGGCTTGCGTTACGGATGGTAGACAGCCGGTGGGCGATGATCAAGGTGGTACGGCCCTGAGCCAATGCGTCAAAGGCCCGCTGGATCTTGGCCTCCGTTACGGAGTCCAGTGCGGAGGTCGCCTCGTCCAGAATCAGGATGGGTGGATTCTTCAGGAAAATTCTTGCAATGGCCACACGCTGCTTCTGTCCGCCGGACAGAAGCGCGCCCCGTTCACCCACATAGGTATCAAAACCGTTGGGCATCGCCAGAATATCATCCAGAATTTCTGCCTTTCGGGCCGCTTCTATGACTTCTTCCTTGGTGGCATCCGGCTTGCCGTAGCGGATATTTTCAAAGATGGTGTCCGCGAAAAGGAATACGTCCTGCTGCACGATACCGATGCTCTCATGGATGGATCTCTGGGTCACATTCCGCACATCCAGACCGTCAATGGAAATACTGCCGCTGGATACATCATAGAACCGGGGGATCAACTGGCACAGGGTACTCTTACCGCCGCCGGAGGGTCCGACAATGGCAACCGTTTCACCGGGTTGAATATGCAGTGATACATTGTGCAGCACATCCAGATCCCCGTCATAAGCAAAGGAAACATCCTCTACCCGGATCTCACCCTTGACATTTTTCAGTTCCGCCGCATCGGATTTATCCTGAATGGTCGGTTCCGTGCGCATGATATTGACAAAGCGGTTCAGTCCCGCAAAGCCATTGGCAAACATTTCGGAAAAACCGGAAAGCTTGCGCATAGGGCCAACGAAAGAAGAGATGTACAGGGTAAAGGTCAGCAGATCACGGTAGTCCATCTCCTTGCGCATAACAAAGTAACCGCCCACACCGATAACCACCACATTCAGGCTGCACAGGAAAAATTCCACAGAGCTGTGGAATCTGCCCATGGCCTTGTGGAAACCACGTCCGGAGGTCTTGAACTGTTCATTGGCAGCGTCAAACCGGGCATTTTCCACATCCTCATTGGCAAATGCCTTGGCAGTGCGGATGCCGGAAAGGCTGCTTTCGATTTCCGTATTGATATGGGCGGTCTTCTGCTTACGAACAGCAGATGCTTTACCCATACTGCGGCGCATGGTCATGACCACCACCAAAAATACGGGGATCATCAGCGCAACCACCACTGCCAGCTCCCAGCGGATGCTCAGCATCACGACCAATGCACCAATGATGGTCAAAATTGAGGTCACCAGATCCTCCGGGCCATGGTGGGCAAGCTCTGTCAGTTCAAAGAGGTCGGAGGTCAAGCGGCTCATCAGCGTGCCAGTGCGGTTACGGTCATAAAAATCGAAGCTCAATTCCTGCATATGCCGGAACAGGTCCCGCCGAATGTCCGCTTCCACCCGAATGCCAAAGGTGTGTCCGTAAAAGGCCACGATAAAATTCAGCACCGACCGCAATACATAGCAAAGGATCACCACTGCCATTACCACAAAGAAGGTCTTGTACATCTGGTTGGGCAGCATGTCATAAAGGGCACTGCGGGTCACCAGCGGGAACATCAGATCGATACCGGCAATGGCCAAAGCGCAGAGCATATCCAGCGCAAACAGGCCCTTATGGTTCTTAAAATAGCTGAGAAAGATTGCCAACGGGCGCTTTCTCTGAAAATCTTTGGTCGTCATAGCAATTCCTCCTGTTTTCTATCCCCCATTATACTCATATTTTCAAATGTTGCAAGCGCAACTTGCGTTTTTAGGGGTAGACTTTTCCAGAATTTTATATTATACTGATGGAAATAAAATCAACCCAGCACACAAAATATAAATGAGGTATCGATATGAGTACAATTAAGCACCTGCTGCCCCCTGTAAAGCGGTATCTCAAGGCAAATCTGCACGCACACTCCACCATTTCCGACGGCACCTTAACCCCCCAAGAGATGAAGGATGCCTATAAAACCAGAGGTTACAGCATTCTCTGTCTGACCGATCACAACATCGCAGTGGATCACAGTGATCTGAACGACGAGAATTTTCTGATGCTCACCGGTGCGGAATACGATGTGGCGCAGGGCAGCATCGCCATGAGCCGTAACAAGGCCTATCACATCAATATGATCGCCAAAAAGCCTGATACCCTTTGGCAACCCTTTGCCAATGAAACATACAAAGAAGAAACACTTCCCTATTTGGAAAAAGCAGAAATTGAGAACATGGCCCGGGAGCATTCCGTTGAAGCCATCAATGCAATGATTGCCCGGGGCAATGAAAAGGGCCATCTGGTATCTTATAATCACCCCGCTTGGTCGTTGCACGACTACACCGATTACGCAGGGCTGAAAGGTCTTTGGGGTATGGAACTGTGCAATTCCGGTTCCGTTGTCAACGGTATCTTTGACCATCACAATGCCACCATTTTCCGGGATATGATGAACCTAAACGGCCCTATTTTTCCCATCGGCGCGGATGACGGACACCGTCTGTGCAACATGTTTGGCGCATGGGTCATGATTGGCGCGGAAGAGCTGGAATACAGCAGCGTTATCACCGCCTTGGAAAAGGGCGACTTTTATGCCACCACCGGGCCGGAAATTTACAGTTTGACCTGGGACGGAACGGTGTTGAAGATCTCTTGCTCCGACGCGGCAATGATCAGTGTAGAATGCAGCAACCGCTACGGCAGAACAGCCAGACCTGTCCACAATGACGGTCTTCTGCGGGAAGCAGAGATCGATATGGGCACCTGGATGAGCAGCGGCGAAAAGGTGCCCGGCTGCTGGTTCCGCGTTGTTGTCAATGGCCCCTACGGACATTACGCCTCTACCAGGGCATTTACATACGAAGAGCTCAAGTAAGCAAAACCGCTGCCGCACATTTTGCTGCAGCGGTTATTTTTGCTCTTCTACAAATGATCGTTTAGCTTACAAACTACCACCGTACCTGTCATCCTGAGCGACCGAAGGGAGTCGAAGGATCCGTTCCCTTTGTAAGGTGCGGATTCTTCGACTTCGCTGCACTTTGTGCAGCGAAGTCGAAGAATGACATGCGTTTTAGGTTACTGCTGCGCTAAACGATCATTTATCGTAACCTATGGACTTTACCAAAATTTATGATATACTGGCGGAAAGGAGCTGACGGAATGGATATTTTATATTCTGACAAAGCCATCGCTGTTTGCGTAAAGCCTGTGGGTCTGGATTCTGAGCAGGACGTTCCCCAATCACTCCGGGAAGCCTTGGGCGGAGAGATATTTCCCCTGCATCGGCTGGACAAAAATGTGGGCGGTGTGATGGTATTTGCCCGTACCAAGGCCGCTGCAGCGCAGTTTTCCCGCATGATCCAGGAGGGAAAGCTAGTCAAAGAATATGTGGCACTGGTTCACGGCACACCGCCGGAAACCGGCGACTGGCAGGATTTTTTATGGAAGGACAGCCAAAAGAACAAGGTTTTCGTGGTAAAGCGTGAGAGAAAAGGTGTCAAGTCTGCGCGGTTGGAATACTCACGGCTGACAGATGCCGATCCCGCACTGGTACGTATTCGGCTCCACACCGGAAGAAGCCATCAAATTCGGGTGCAGTTTGCATCCCGTGGATTCCCCTTAGTGGGTGACCACAAGTACGGCGCCCGGGATGAAGCCACCGCTCCCATGCTATTCTCCTGTCGCATCACATTCCCCTATCAGGGCAAAGAAACATCTTTTGAACAACTGCCCCCATGGGCATAAGGAGAGATTACTGTGATCAAACATTTGCTTCCCCAGGTAGAGCAGTATTTCAAAACCAACCTGCACACCCACACCAATATCTCCGATGGCAAGCTGACACCGGAAGAGGTCAAAGATCTGTACAAATCCAAGGGTTACAGTGTCCTTTGTCTGACCGATCACGATGTGGTCGTGGATCACAGCGATTTGAACGACAAAGATTTCCTGATGCTCACCGGTGCTGAGTATGATATTACCCAACAAGACGGCCCAAAGGCTTACAAAAAGACCTATCATTTAAACTGCATCGCCAAACAGCCCGATCTTTTGTGGCAGCCCTTTGCCAACGAAAAGTATCGTGACGAGGTGCTGCCCTATCTGGAAAAAGCAGAGATTGAGAATATGACCCGGGTATATGATCCCAATGCCATCAACGCTATCATTGCCCGTGCCAACGAAAAGGGCCATCTAGTCATGTACAACCATCCTGTCTGGTCGCTGCAGGACTACACCGACTACGCACCTTTAAATGGTCTTTGGGGCATGGAGCTGAATAACAGTGAGTGTGTATATGTCGGTTATGATGACACGCACAACAGTATCGTTTACCGGGATCTGATGAATCTGCACGGTTCCATCTTTCCGGTTTGCACCGATGATGCTCACGAAGCCGTCAGCATAGGTGGTGGTTGGATCATGATTGGCGCCGAGAAGTTGGAATATGGCAGTGTCATAGACGCTATGGAAAAAGGCAATTTCTATGCTTCTACCGGCCCTGAGATCTATTCTTTGACTTGGGACGGCACATATCTGGATATTTCCTGCAGTGATGCCCGTTACATTACCATAGAATCCGGAAACCGCTTCGCCCGTGCCGCAAGGCCCATACACAACGACGGTCTTCTGCGCAACGCACGGTTTGACTTGAGCGCTTGGCTCGAGCGGTGCGATGGGTATCCCAAAGACTGGCTGCGGATCGTTGTTCACGGACCTTACGGTCATTACGCATCCACCAGAGCCTATACCTACGAAGAACTGAAATAAGTAGAACCGCTGCCATAAAAATGGCAGCGGTCAACTTTTGCCCTCTACTGTAAATGATCGTTTATGCGGGCAGTGCCCGCAGCCAATTCGTGCATGGTGCGGTACTAATCGTTACTTCCCTAACCCGCTCGGTTCGTTACTGCATTGGTAGATGATCGTTTAGCGTACCATCCAAAGCCTTCCCCCTCGGGGGAAGGTGGCTGCCCGAAGGGCAGACGGATGAGGGGTGTGGCTGCTTTTCGACCCCTCATCAGTCAAAAATCAAAGATTTTTGACAGCTTCCCCCCAAGGGGAAGCCTTTTGGGTGCAGTGGTAGTTTGTGAGATAAACGATCATTT
>JAZURG010000178.1:0-9361 GCA_045606145.1 Faecousia sp. | reverse complement strand
CCAAAAGGCTTCCCCTTGGGGGGAAGCTGTCAAAAATCTTTGATTTTTGACTGATGAGGGGTCAAAAAGCTGCCACACCCCTCATCCGTCTGCCCTTCGGGCAGCCACCTTCCCCCGAGGGGGAAGGCTTTGGATGATGCGGTAAACGATCATTTATCGTAGAACGATGGCAATGCTCTGGTGCTTTTGCGATATTCGGTTGGCGGCATGTGGTATTGACGCTGGAACATCCTGTTGAAGTAGGAAACATTATCAAACCCGCACTCCATGGCAATATCGATGATTTTTGTATCGTACTGCGCAAGCAGCTTTTTCGCTTTCTGCAACCGAAGCGACATACAGTATGCGTGGAAGCTTTGTCCCATTTCCTGCTTAAAGAGCCTGCCAATGTATTTTTCGTTCATTTGGTGGGTAACCGCGATTTCCTTTAGACAGATTCCACGGGAAAAATTCTCCTCTGCGTAGCGCGTCATCAAACTCACCAGCCAATGAAATTCCGGCTTTCTTTTCGGTGTATTTTCCCACAGCATTTTCAAATAATCCGAAAGGATTTCACCGATTTGCAGCAGCTCACGGGGGTCCTCCGGAAATTCGCAGTTTTGCAATTCCGATAGAAGTGCCTGTTCAGACACACCGGTCCTGTGACAGGTTTTACGGATTCGCTTTTTCGTCCTGTTTTCATCTATCACTGCATTTCCGACGTATACGATCGCGGCAGTGCTTTTTTCAATGATGACGGGGACAGCTACCTCGTATAAACCGTAAATGCAGTGTCCGCCAAATGCGGTTTTGCCGGTAATAGCCTTCTGGTTTGCCTGCTGTTTGCACTGCAGACAGGCATCTAAGCCGCACGGGGTAGATTTTGCGATCCAGCAAAAGGATCTGGAATGAATTACATTCTGAAAATCCACAGATGTATTCTGCGTATTAAGAATGCCGTTGAGATCCACAACGCTGATATGGATATTTCTGCGGCGGGAAAGCTGATCAATCAGAATTTGAAGAGGCTGCATACTTTACCTCCTTGCAGGAACTTTTTCTATTATGGCATAAAAGTATCTTTTGTGCAAGTAAAATGTGCCGTTTATGCAAGACAGATTTATGTTGGAGTTGGTACAATGTAAAAAAACAAGAAGGAGGCAAACCATGGAAAAATACGATGTTGCTGTGATAGGAGGAGGCTTTGCCGGTGTTGCGGCTGCTTTGGCTGCGGCAAGAGAGGGAAGCCGTGTGATTCTGATTGAGAAAGGAAATTCTCTGGGCGGTGCGGCAGTAAACTGCCTTGTCAACCCTTTTATGCCCTGTTCTACCAAAATCAATGGGGTTAGAACAGAGCTTGCTGCGGGATTATTCAAAGAGATCTATGACAGGATCACCACATGTACCAGAGGTATGGAACGGTCCTATCTGGAAGAAGATCTGAAATTTGTATTAAACGAGATGGTGGAGGCGGCAAATATACAGCTTCTGTTTCATGCTTATTTGTGCGGTGTGGATGTACAGGATGGGCAGATCCGGTCTGTTTCGGTTGCTACGAGAAGCGGTGTTATTACTGTAGAAGCGGATTATTTTATTGATGCCACCGGTGATGCGCAGGTTGCCTATCTTGCTGGGTGCCCGACCGTACTTGGCCGGGAGCCGGATCACCTGTGCCAGCCTATGACCCTTTGTTTTAAGCTTGGCAACGTGGACGTTGAACGTTTCTATGCTGGCAGGGAGAAGCTGAAGATCGCCCATCAGCAGGCGCTGGAGGCAGGGGAGTTGATCAATCCCAGAGAAAATATCCTTGTTTTTAAAACACCGATCCCCAATGTGCTGCATTTCAATACCACCCGGGTGGTGAAGCTGGATCCGACCGATCCTGCGGATATCACCAAAGCGGAGGTTATTGCCCGTAAGCAGGTATTTGAGATCTACGAGTTTATGAAAAAACATGCTGACGGATTGGAGAACAGCTTTTTGATGATGACTGCTTCTGAGATCGGTGTTCGGGAAAGCCGGATGATCGTTGGCGACTATGTGCTGACGGAAACGGACTGCAGAAACCTTACAAAATTCGAAGATGCCATCGCCGCCTGCAATTACAGCATTGATATCCACAATCCGGAAGGATCCGGAACGATGCAGTGGTACTTCCCGGAAGGAAGGTTCTACACCATTCCCTACCGCAGCCTGATCCCCCAGACGGTAAACAACATGCTGGTGGCAGGCAGATGTATTTCTTCTGATCACGGCGCGCAGGCATCCTACAGAATCATGCCCACGGTTTGCTGCATCGGCGAAGCCGCGGGTACTGCCATTGGCTTGGTGGTAAAGAATCAAACCGATGTGCGCAATGTAGATATCAAACAATTACAGACAATACTCAAAAGCAACAATGCCTTCATCGGCATCTGAGGAGAACGCAAAAAATGTCCGCCGCAGCGGACATTTTTTGCATGAATGGGTACTTGAAAATGGGAAACAGGGTGTTATAATGACCACAGGACCGATATGGATACGGTCTGCGAGACCCGAAATAAATGAAAAGCAGGTGACTCGGATGAAAGAACTGAAACTTGAGGAACTGACGCCCCGGCAGAAATTGGGAATGTGCTTTGTGGCACGTTTTTGCGACATGGGTCAAGATAGCGAAAAATCAGATTTTAACACAGAATATGCATTGCAACTGGTGAAAGAGCATAGCTTGGGTGCGGCATGGGTACATTCCAATTATTCCAAACGGGAAGAAGTCATGCAGGCCCTCCACGATGCAGACTATCCTATTTTGATCTTCACCGATGCGGAAAGCGGCTTTGACGGTCATTTCGTCGGACAGCACAATGCCATCGGCTGCACCGGCAGTGAGGAGCTTGCCTATACCTTTGGCAAGGTAACAGCAGTGAGTGCCCGCAAAATGGGTTTCAACGTGGTGTGTGACCCGGTGCTGGACATGACACGTACGAATTGTGTATGCGGTACGACGACCCGCTCCTTGGGCGGGGATAAGCATCAGGTAGCCAAATTGGCTATTGCCATGGCTAGGGGCTTGCACGATGGTGGTGTTTTGTCCGTAGCCAAGCATTATCCCGGTCTGGGAAGTAGTGAGATCGACACCCACATGGCGGAAGCTTTTGCAACAGAAACAAAAGAGGAACTGCTGGAGTATAACCTGTTTCCCTATTTGGCGCTGATGCGTGAGGGATTGCTGGACGGTATTATGACGAATCATTGCCGTTTAGCAAATATTGACCCCGATCATCCTGTCAGCTTGTCGAAAAAAGCAATTAACATTATCCGGGAGCAGGGATTTGATGGCTTTGCCATCACCGATGCGCTGGTTATGATGGGCATTGTAGCCAAGTTTGGTGCTACTACCAGTAAGGGACTGGCCATTGCCAATGGCAACGATCTGGCCCTGACCTGGAATGCCAACAAGGACGGCTTTGAAGCCATTTGTGATACCTACGACCGTGGTTTGATCCCCGATGACCGTCTGAATGATGCGGTGCGCCATGTTTTGGAGGCTCAGCACAAAACCACCCTGTTACCAAAGGATGCGGAGCTGACCGAGGAAGATCTGGATAACTTTGAACGTATCAACAAAGAGTCCACCTACGCCATTGTAGATGATGGCCTGACGGAGAGCATCTCCCGGGATGGCAAGCATTATTTCGTGGTGCTGGCCGAACAGGAGACAGATTTGAGCGCCAAAGGCAAGATCGATGTAGATACCATGACGATGCCGTGGTATGATCCCCAGGCCATTATGGATCGGCTGCTGGAGTTGTTCCCAAATTCTGCGGCGATTGCCATCAATGAATACTCTTCGGCAGAGCAGAATTGGCGGGTGCTGGAAGGCTCGGTGGACTACGATGATGTGATTTTTGTGACCTTTGTTATGGGACAGGCGTATGTGGGTAAAGAGTGCTATACCAGCCGCGTCCTTTCCCTGATCCAAGCACTGCAGGTCACGGACCGGGTTTCTACGGTGGTACACTTCGGCAATCCTTTTGTACTGGAAGATCTGGTACATATTCCCCGGATCCTTGTGGGCGGAAAATCCAAGAAAAATGTGGAGCATACCTTGGAGATTCTGGCGGGAATGCATCCTGCCAAGGGTGTGCCTACCTATGATGTAAAATTGCAGTAAAAACAGAAAAAATTACCGGCGGGGAGATCTCCTTTGATTTGGAGATGTCCCCGCCGGTTTGGTCAGCCGGCAGCAATCCTATCTGTCAGCCAACCCGATCAAAGAGGAAAGAAAATGAAGAAAGAATGGTGAATTATTTTAGAAACTCTGCCGGGTCTACCGGCTCGTCATTGCGGGTGACGCAGAAATGGACATGGTCGCCGATGGCATTTTCCAGAAGGGCGGTGTTGCCCACATAACCGATCTGCTGCCCCATGGTGACAGTGTCACCGGCCTTGACCGTTACCTCGGACGCAAGGCTTGCGTACTTGGTGATATAGCCGTCCTGGTGGCGGATGACCACGGTCATACCCATGGTGTCATCTTCGTAGACCGTATACACGGTGCCGTCGGCGGCAGCGCATACCTTGCTGCCTTCTTCGGCAGCGATGTCCACACCGTTGTGGACCCGCCAATCCCGGGTGGTGGGATTGTAGCCAAGGCTGTCCATGGCATAGACCACCACGATCTCACCCTCCACAGGCGCTGCGGTCTGCAAAGGCTTCCGAGTCACGGTAGCCGGGGGCGTGGTGGTATTGGTAGGCTGGGAAGCATCCTGCTGCGGCTGGGTAGCCACCACAGGCAGGTCATTCTCACCGCCCGGAACGGTCTGATCTACGGTTACATCCGGATTGTTCAATTGGATGTCATCTTCGTTGGCATGGCTGTAATACAAATAGCCGCTGACCCCAATGGCGACCGCGCACAGGGCCAGGGCTATGTAGTAGCCCTTACCGTTGGTAAATTTTTTGTTGCTCATTTGTAAGCACCTCCGAAACCAAGTATTGACAGCGCGCAGGAAAATAAACCTCTTTTTGGAAAAATTTTTCTGTAAAGGGTTTCGGGGAGGCGAAGAAGAAAATATCCCGTATTTTTCTGGTATTTTTCGTTGACAAAGAGGGGATTTTAGGATATATCTATACTGTGATATTTTATACAGAAACGGGGGAGGATAATGTCCAAAGAACTCATTCGGCTCCAGGATCTTGTTATGGAGTTCGACGGGGAGCGTATACTTGATGGTATCAATCTCTATATCAATGATAAGGAATTCCTCACATTGCTTGGCCCTTCCGGCTGCGGCAAAACCACCACATTGCGGATCATTGGCGGCTTTTTGAACGCCACCTCCGGCAATGTGCTTTTTGACGGCAAAAAGATCAACGATGTGCCGCCCTACAAACGCCAGATCAATACGGTGTTTCAGCGCTATGCCCTGTTCCCGCATTTGGATGTGTTTGACAACATCGCCTTCGGTTTGAAGGTTGCCAAGCTGCCCAAAGCGGAAATCCAGGAGCGGGTCCATGAAATACTGGGCATCGTAGGTCTGAAGGGTTACGAAAACCGCAATATCGATTCTCTGTCCGGCGGCCAGCAGCAGCGTGTTGCCATTGCCCGCGCGCTGGTAAACCGCCCCAAGGTGCTGCTTCTGGACGAGCCTTTGGCGGCTCTGGACCTGCGCCTGCGCAAGGATATGCAGAACGAACTGAAGCGGATCCAGCAGGCCATGGGCATTACCTTCGTGTATGTTACCCATGACCAGGAAGAAGCGCTGTCCATGTCCGATACCGTTGTGGTTATGGATAAGGGCCGTATTCAGCAGATCGGCAAGCCTGAGGATATTTATAATGAGCCGAAGAACGCTTTCGTGGCGGACTTTATCGGTGAGAGTAACATTCTGGACGGCGTGATGCTGGCGGACTATAAGGTCAAATTCTTCGGCCGCGCCTTCAAGTGCCTGGATGCCGGCTTCGAGACCAACGAGCCGGTGGATGTGGTCATCCGCCCCGAGGACATCGACTTTGTCCCCGTGGAAGAGGGCCATCTGACAGGTACCGTTACCAGTGTGACCTTCAAGGGCCTGAACTATGATATTATCGTGGATTTCAAGGGCTTCAAGTGGCTGATTCAGACCACCGATTTCCAGCCGGTAGGTGCCACCGTTGGCATCCGGCTGAATCCCGAAGATATCCATATCATGAAGAAAAGTGAATATTCCGGTATGTTTGGTGACTACAGTTCGTACTCTGCCGAGTATGACGAGCTTGCGGAGGATGCCGGGGATGAAGAAGAATAAGTCTGTTCTGCTCAGCACTCCCTACATTGTGTGGATGCTGCTGTTTACCTTGATCCCTCTGGGTGTAGTGGCTTACTATGCCCTGACCGACGCGGCCACCGGCGAATTTACGCTGGATAACCTGAACGCGCTGTCCGCCTACCTGCCGGTGCTGTGGGAATCCATCTGCTATGCGCTGATCTCCGCACTGATCTGTTTGCTTTTGGGCTATCCCGTGGCTTACTGCATTGCCCACTGCGCTCCCTCTGTGCAAAAGTTTCTGTACATGCTGGTAATGCTGCCTATGTGCATGAGCTTTTTGCTGCGTACTCTGGCATGGGTAGGCCTGCTACAGGATACAGGTCTTATTAACCGCTTTTTGGAATGGATCGGCATCGGTGCGATGCCCTTGATCCGTACCCCCGGCGCGGTGATCCTTGGCATGGTGTATAACTACCTGCCTTACATGATCCTGCCCCTGTACTCCACCATTGTCAAGATCGATAGCCGCTTGATCGAAGCGGCGGAAGACCTTGGCTGCAACGCTTACCAGACCTTTGGCCGGGTGGTGCTGCCATTGTCCATGCCCGGTATTTTCACCGGCATTACCATGGTCTTTGTGCCTGCGGTATCCACCTTCTATATCTCTCAGAAGCTGGGCGGTACGGAAACGGTGCTGATCGGCGACGTCATCGAGCGTCTGTTCAAGCAGGGTCAGAACCAGAATCTGGGCGCCGCCTTGAGTCTGGTGCTGATGGTGCTGGTATTTGTCTGCACCGGTATCATGAACCGCTTCGGCGGTGATGAAGAGGAAGGCGGTGTGATCGTATGAAACGAGCGAACCGTATCCTCACGATTTTGATGTTTGCTTTCCTGTATATCCCTATGGCGGTGCTGATCGTGGCCTCGTTCAATACAGGAAAGGATATGACCCGGTTTGAAGGCTTTACCTTCGGCCAGTACGCGGCGCTGTTCCGGGATCCGGACCTGCTGCGGCTGTTGGGTAACTCTCTGCTGATCGCTATTTTGTCCACTGCCTTTTCTGTGGTCTTTGGTACTGTCGCCGCTGTCGGTGTACACAATCTGAAGCCCAGACTGCGCAAGATCGCTTTGAGCCTGACCAATATCCCCATGACCAACCCGGATATCGTCACCGGTGTATCCCTGTCACTGCTGTTTATCTTCGTTGGCGGCGGTTTGCTTGGTCAGCGGGAAAGTCTGAACTTCTTTACACTGCTGATCGCCCACATTACCTTCAGTCTGCCCTATGTGATTCTGAATGTAATGCCCAAGCTGCAGCAGATGAATCCTGCGCTGCAGGACGCGGCCATGGACCTTGGCTGCACCCCCATCCAGTCCTTCTTTAAGGTGACCCTCCATGAGATCATGCCAGGTATCGTTTCCGGCGGTATCATGGCCTTCACCATGAGTCTGGATGACTTCGTTATCAGCTATTTCGTTACCGGTATGGATTTTGTGACCTTGCCGGTGGAGATCTACACCTACACCAAAAAGCCCATCCATCCCAAGATCTATGCCATGTTCACCCTGCTGTTTTTGCTGATCTTCGTGCTGATGGTTACCATGAACCTGCTGCAGCTTCGCGCTGACAAGCGGAAAAAGGAGACCCGGGTCAAGGCTGTCAAGCCTGCCGTACGGGTTCTGCGCCGTGTCTGCGCGGCAGTGCTGGCGGTATGTGTTCTGGGCGGCTGCGTGCTGCTGATCTCTCAGCCCAAGAGCGAACGGATTACCCTGAATGTGTACAACTGGGGCATGAACATTGCTGACGGTACCGATGATACATTGGATATCATTGCCGCCTTTGAAGAGCGGTATCCCAACATTCGTGTTCAGTATGCCACCTATGAATCCAATGAGGTCATGTACTCCAAGCTGAAAAACGGCGGTATCACGGTAGATGTGGTCATTCCTTCGGACTATATGATCGCACGAATGATCGACGAGGATATGCTTCTGGAGCTGAACTTCGATAATATCCCCAATTTCAGCTATGTGGATGAGGAGTTTAAGTACAACGACTTCGATCCGGAAAACAAGTACTCCGTGCCTTATACCTGGGGTACCGTGGGCATCCTCTATAATACCCAGTATGTGGATGAAGCGGATGTCACCGGTTGGGAGCTGCTGTGGAATGAAAAGTACGCCGGTAAGATCCTGATGATGGACAACTCCCGGGATGCTTTCGGTATCGCCCAGTACCTGCTGGGTTACGATGTCAATACCACCGATAAGGCGGAGCTGCAGGCCTGCGCTGAAAAGCTGGCTGAGCAAAAGCCGGTATTGCAGCAGTACGTTATGGACCAGATCTATTCCATCATGCAAAATGAGGAAGCATGGATCGCGCCTTATTACGCAGGCGACTGCATGCTGATGATGGAAGAAAACGAGAACCTGAGCTTCTATCTGCCTGAGGAGCAGGGCTTCAACCTGTTCATTGATGCCATGTGTATCCCCAATTGCTGCCGGGAAAAGGAAGCGGCGGAGCTGTTTATCAATTTCCTGTGCGATCCGGAGATCTCCGGCGCCAATATGGATTATATCTGCTATGCTTCTCCCATTTCCGAAGCGAAGGAGTATATGGAAGAGTACCTGGCAGAGAGTGAAGTCATCTATCCCGATGCTGAGGTGCTTGCGGCGGGTACCAACTATCAGTTCCTGCCCGGTGAGATCTCCCGGCATGTGGAGAGTCTGTTCATGGGCGTTCGCGGCAGCGTCAGTGAGGGCGGCGACAACTTCGGTCTTGTGCTGATCCTTGTGATCGCTGCTGTGCTGGTGATCCCGCCTGTATTCCGGCTTGCCAGACGGCAAATCAAAAAAGCGAAGAAAAAGGCATAAAAAAATAACGGGCCAATATGGCCCGTTATTTTGGAGACTGTCAAAAAACTATGTCATTACCATGCCGGTGCGCACACCGATGTGCCAATCGTTTTTCGAAAATATAAAGATTCCCGAACCTGTTATTGCGGTGTGCCTCCCGGCGGGCTCCCTTTCTTGTTCCGGCAAGAAAGGGAGGAAAGAAGCCGGGTCAAGGGGCGCTACGAGCAAAAGCGCCCCCTTGACAATCCCCCGCCGCCAGTAAGATGGCTCGTATGGGAATTCGTACACCGAAACCT
>JAZURG010000177.1:0-3348 GCA_045606145.1 Faecousia sp. | reverse complement strand
GAGCGGGCGATACCGATAGCGCCTTCAGCGGCGGCGAAGGACTCGTGGCCAGCCAGGAAAGCGAAGCACTTGGTCTCATCACGCAGCAGCATAGCGCCCAGATTGCCGTGGCCCAGACCGACCTTGCGGTCCTCAGCGACGGAGCCGGGGATGCAGAATGCCTGCAGGCCGATGCCGATAGCCTCAGCAGCCTCAGCAGCGTTCTTAACGCCCTTCTTCAGAGCGATAGCAGCGCCAACGCAGTAGGACCAGGCAGCGTCCTCAAAAGCGATGGGCTGAATGTTCTTAACGATCTCGTAGGGATCAAAGCCGGCTTCCTTGCACAGCTCACGGCAAGCCTCAACAGATTCCAGACCGTACTGAGCCAGGACACCGTTGATCTTGTCAATCTTTCTTTCGTAACCTTCAAACAGAGCCATTGTACAGTCCTCCTCTTATTCGTGGCGGGGGTCGATGTACTTAGCGGCGTCTGCGAAGCGGCCATAGGAACCCTTAGCCTTCTTCAAAGCCTCGTTAGCATCGTCGCCCTTCTTGATGAAGTCCATCATCTTACCCAGGTTGATGAACTCGTAACCGATGATCAGGTCTTCCTCGTCCAGAGCGATGCGGGTAACGTAACCCTCAGCCATCTCCAGGTAACGGGGGCCCTTAGCCTTGGTGGCGAACATGGTACCTACCTGAGAGCGCAGGCCCTTGCCCAGGTCTTCCAGGGAAGCGCCGACAGCCAGACCGTCCTCGGAGAATGCGGACTGGGTACGGCCGTAAACGATCTGCAGGAACAGTTCACGCATAGCGGTGTTGATGGCGTCGCACACCAGGTCGGTGTTCAGAGCCTCCAGAATGGTCTTGCCGATCAGAATTTCGGAAGCCATAGCGGCGGAGTGGGTCATACCGGAGCAGCCCAGAGTCTCGACCAGAGCTTCTTCGATGATGCCTTCCTTAACGTTCAGGGTCAGCTTGCAGCAGCCCTGCTGGGGAGCACACCAGCCGATACCGTGGGTGAAACCACTGATGTCGGAGATCTGCTTGGCCTGAACCCACTTGCCCTCCTCGGGAATGGGAGCGGGGCCATGGTAAGCGCCCTTACCGACGGAGCACATATGCTGTACTTCTGCACTATAAATCATGGCAAATTTTCCTTTCTTTCAAAAGACGTTATTCGTCCTTGGATATAAATTACGGAGCTTCAAATTCTCCCGGAATATTATACAAAGCCGTGTGCGAAAAGTCAATTCCCCGGACGAAAAAAGACGGCCGCCCGTGTAAAAATGGGAAACATTTCCTTTGTTTTTTCCTGAAAAGGTGGAAATACTATTGCTGAATCTACAAAAAGGAGGAACTGACTATGAGCTGCCATGCAAACAAGTGCATCGAATGTACCGTTTCTCAGTGCGCATATCACTGTGAGGATGCCAACTACTGCTCTTTGGAGCGGATTCTGGTAGGTACTCACGAAAGCAACCCCACTGTTGACCAGTGCACCGACTGCAAGTCCTTCCGCAAGAAGTAATTTGGCAAGCGGCGGCATAGTCCGCCGCTTTTTTATATGAAAAAACTTGACTCAAATCATAAATAAGGGTATTATGAATAATATGTAATAACAGGAAATGATACGAAAAAATTCAAATTTCGTTGAGGTATCGTACATACTTTTTTAAAACTTGAGCCGTATGATGATACCATAAGCTACCGAGGGAGGACACATATATGGATATGAATGAAAATCTGAACCCCGAAGAAGAACTGACCGAACAGATGTCCGAAGATATACTGAAGGAAGAAGCACAGGAAGAAGTACATGAGGAGATGCTTCCCGAAGAATCCCTAACGGAAGAACCCGCAATGGAAGAACCGGCAGAACCGCAGCAGGAGATTCCTCAGCAGACGAAAACAACAAAGAGAACTTCGCCCTATGCGGATTCTCCCTATGTAATGAATTTCCCGGTTCAGGAAACGGTCAAACCCAAAAAGGTTAAGAAGGATAAGCGCGGCGGCGGTGCGTGGAAGAGAACCCTCTGCGCGGTGCTGGCACTGGTGGTTCTTTTTGGCGCTTGCGCTGCTACAGGCGCTGTTGTCAACCACTATTGGGAAGAACGGGTAGACGCGATTGAAGACTCTCTGGAAAACCGGATCAATGAGCTGGAACAGAAAATCAAGAAACCCACCAGCGGAGAATCTGTGTCCGGTAGTCCTGTTTCTTCTGTAGACGGCGGTCTGACACCGGCACAGGTATATGCCAAAAACGTGGAATCCGTTGTGCTTATCTATAATGAGATGACCACACAGTACAATGGTAAGATCAGCACCAGTACAGCCACAGGCTCCGGTTTCATCCTTTCGGAAGACGGCTATGTGGTGACCAATCACCATGTCATCGATGGTAACGGTTCTCTGACCGTTGTTACCTACGGCGGCGATGAGTATCCCGCAAAGCTCGTAGGCGCTGATGAAACCAACGATGTGGCTCTGCTGAAGATGGAAGCAGAAGGCTTGCCGGCTGTGACTCTGGGCAGCAGTGATGATCTGATCGTTGGTGACCAGGTCGTTGCCATTGGCAACCCCTTGGGCGAATTAACTTCCACACTGACAGTTGGTTATATCAGCGCAAAGGAGCGGGATGTTAACACTGACGGCTTTGCCATCAATATGCTTCAAACAGACGCGGCGATCAATTCCGGCAACTCCGGCGGTCCTCTGTTTAACATGCGAGGTGAGGTCGTTGGTATTACTACCGCAAAGTATTCCGGTACTTCCTCCGGCGGTGCCAGCATTGAAGGCGTTGGCTTTGCCATCCCTATTGACGATGTAAGCGATCTGCTTTCCGATCTGGCTACCTATGGTTATGTGACAGGTGCGTATCTTGGCGTGAGCGTCAGCGATATGGATCCTGCTGCGGCGAACTACTATGGCATGCCTGTGGGTGCCTATGTGCAGAGCGTAGAGCCGGGATATGCAGCTCAGCGTGCCGGAATGCAGCCGAAGGATATCATTTTGAGCATCGGAGGCATCCGGGTTGAGACCGTTAATGACCTGACGCGGGCCTTGCGGGGCTTTAAAGCCGGTGATATGACGGTGATCAAGGTATGCCGCGGCGGTAAAGAACTGAATTTGAAAGTCACGCTGGACGAGAAACCCTTGATAGAGAGTGAGAAACCTGTGCTGCCTGAGGGAAGCACGACACCTGAAGAATCTCAAAATTGGTATGACTATCTGCCGCCCTTCTTTGGAGGTAACGATTAATACTCCTTCTTAATAAAACCCTTTAACGCACGCCGGCCTAAATTCCGCCAGAATGCGTTCTCCTCCTTGAAGGGCGACAGCCCATCTGCGTCGTCGGCCTTTTCTGGC
>JAZURG010000176.1:0-16957 GCA_045606145.1 Faecousia sp. | reverse complement strand
ACACCCTACTGCTATCGGAATCCCAATGGAAATACCATTACCTATTACTGCTGCATCACTACCTATGTGGATGATAAACCTGCCGAATGCTTTGGAATCAACCAAGCTGCATTGGAGCAAGTGGTGGATATAGATGCTCTTGAAAATCGCCGTGATTGCGAAGTGAATGACTTGGCTGCGGTTATAGGAGAACTGGATGGACAGACCTATCTGTGCTGGACGATCTCACCCACATACAGTTGCATTCTGGAATACACAGCCGGAAGTATATCGGAAGCTGACATTATCCGGATGGCTGAAAGTGTCGGACAGTAGATTGTATATACATATTTATACCGCCCATGGTTTTGTTCCATGGTCGGCTTGCGTTATCCAATTGCGTTATTATTGACATAATTAACAGGTGTATACCCAAAGTACTTCGTAAATGCACGATAGAAGCTACTTAGAAAGACAGGTAGTTACTTACTGCGCCTGTAGTCCATCGGAGTTATTCCGAAATGCTTTTTAAACACATTCTGAAAATGAGGCTGGTTGGAGAAACACAGGTAACTGCTGATCTCAGCAAGAGATTTGTTTGTATACCGAAGGAGAGCCTTAGCTTCCCGAAGACGGCACTGGGTAATATAGGCACCAATATTCATGCCCAGCTCATCACGAAATTTCTGGAACAGATATGCACGGCTTTTTCCGGAGAATGCCACCACATCCGAGGTACCGATTGGCTCGTTTATGTGGGTGGAAATATACTGCATACAGGAAAAAATCTCCTGCGAAACACCGGCTGGAAGCTTTTGCTGGGCAACCCGCTTGGCGAAGTCGATTGGCATGTTATATTGCAGGTTTTTAACAGCTTCCTCTGTTTGGAGCTTTTCACACTCCTGTATATACGTATCGATCAGCTGGTAGGTTTGCTCAATGTCCATACCGCCTGGGATGGCGGCAAACTTACCAATCATTGTAATCAGTCCGATAAATAGGTTTTTGGCCTGCCGGAGGGGATTCTCTGCCAGCTTTCCTTCTTTAATATGTGGCGCATTTGCCGCCGCAAGAAGGAACTTTGTCAGCTTTTCTGTTTCGCCGTTTCGAATCAGATCTAGCATCTGCTGTTCAAAATGATAGGTTCCATGGGTCTGCTGTTCCTCTCTTGCCTGATAGTTCTTTTCTGAGTATTGCTGACCGATCTGCTCCTGATATCCGGTATCCGTCAGTCCAAAGGCTTGTGTCAGCTCCAGCGGATCCCCGGTCAGAGAGTAATGCAGATACAAAAGCAGATTCAAAAACTGATTATAGGAATACTGTGGTATTCCGCTGAGGAAAGACGCGATTTCTCCGTAACGGTCCGGGGGGATTGCGTTTTTGCTCATATAGGAGCGGATAAATCCATCCGTGACAGGGGTCGAATAAGCGGGACCGAGGACAAAACAGTGAGAGCTGTCTTTACATCGGACGAGACCATAATAGCCTGTGTCAGACGAAACATAAACAGCAGGACTTCCCAAGGAGAGTAATTTAGGGAGCGCAAAGGGATAGGGATCTCCATCCTCATAAAAACCAGAGGCACATATAAAATTGCCATCCCGGTACATGGCGATGGGTAGGTAATGAGCTGCGTAAAATATCTTGCAGTATGCACTGTAATCCGTCATAAAAATTCCTCCGCGTGGACTAATTTATATTATTATAGACTTTTCTGAAATACTTTGCAAGATGCATGCGATATAATAAAATCGAAAATGTATAGGTGGGTGGTAACTTGCTTGTTATGTTTTTGATGTCAATGATAATACTGACCCTTATGGGCACAATGGTCAGTTGGTTGGTTTACTGCCCCAAAAAGGAAAAAGCGGATTTCAACAAACGCAGGGTACTCTGCATTGGCGACAGTATCACATATGGTTCCGGGGTGCTTCGCACGCGCTGGAAAGATACATACCCTGCTATATTGGAAAACAAGCTTGGAGAAGAATTTCAGGTTTTGAATTATGGTATCCCAGGTGCAACTTTAGTAGCGGATGGAGACAAGCCCTACAGTCAGGCCTTTTTAAAAGCTGCCCGCAAAACGGATCCTGAAATGATTCTTTTGATGTTGGGAACCAATGATTCCAAACCTCAAAACTGGGATGCTGAAAAGTATGAAGCCGCACTGCAGCGCTGGGTATCAGAACTGAAGGACTATTCCTCAAAGCCAAAGGTGTTTGTTATGGCCCCTCCCGCTGCATTTCGGGTGAATCATAAGCCAATCGTATATGGGATTCAAGATACTGTCATCCGGGACGAAATATTCCCAGCTGTGAAACGGCAGACAGCCCTGCATGCTACGGGCTTTATCGATCTATACACACCCACACAAGGACGGCCGGAATTATATACAGATGGTGTTCATCCCAATGCACACGGAAACAGGATCCTTGCGCAGCATATCTTTGATGTCTTAAAAGAGATTATTGAGTAAAGAAGGAACGGTGATGAGATGATATTGAACTTTAACACCAACTGGACGTTCTGCAAAGAAGGCGGTGTGCCGATTCCGGTAAGCCTGCCCCATGATGCCATGATCATCGAGCCGAGAGACGGAGGCTGTCGGAACGGAGTCAATTCCGGCTATTTTCCCGGCGGCAAATATGTTTATGAAAAGACTTTCGAACTGGATGCAGCCATGATTGGGAAATCCATCGAACTACATTTTGAAGGCGTGTATCAGAACTGCAAAATATATGCAAACGGTAAGTTAGCCGGTTCACATCGGTACGGATATACCGCTTTTGACGTGGATATTTCCAATGCGGTTCGCGCCGGGGAAAATACGATCCGGGTGGAAGTGGACAACTCCCTGGAACCCAACTGCCGTTGGTATTCCGGCAGCGGCATCTACCGCCCGGTGACACTGATCATCCGTGAAAAGAACCACATCACGCAGGTACATCTGGAAACGGTAGATATCCACCCTGCAAGAATCAAGGTGGATGTGAAGACTACCGAGGAAAGCGATGTCACAGTTGAAGTCTATGAGGAAAAGAAACTGGTAGCCAGCGGCAAACCCGGAATTCTGGAAGTGCCGAATGCCAGGCTGTGGAGTGCTGAAACACCTTTCCTTTACACGATTCTTGTAAAGACGGATACAGACGAGCGGGTTATTCCTTTCGGTATCCGCAAGCTGGAATGGAACGCAAGACGGGGCTTGACGGTCAATGGAGAACGGGTTCTGCTCCGGGGCGGTTGTATCCACCATGACCATGGTGTGTTGGGAGCCTGCGAGTATTATGATGCAGAGGAACGCCGTATCCGAATTTTGAAGGAGAATGGCTTCAATGCCGTGCGGATCGCTCACAATCCTGCATCCCAGATCACCCTGGATATCTGCGACAAGCTGGGCATGTATGTGATGAACGAGACCTTCGATGGCTGGTATGTGCCCAAAACTTATCACGACTATGCACGGTGGTTTGCAGACGACTGGAAACAGGATATCACCGCTATGGTGGAATCCTCCCGGAATCATCCTTGTGTCATTATGTATTCCCACGGCAACGAGGTGTCCGAAACTGCAACAAAACGGGGTGTGCAGGTTTGCCGGGAACTGACAGACTTTATACATGGGCTTGACCCCACCCGGCTTGTAACAGCAGGTGTCAATGTGCTGCTGAATGTCTATGCCAACATAGGTATGGGTGTTTACAAAGACAAGGGCGATTATAAGCCCGAACCCCTTCCCAGAAAAGGCGGCTACAAGGAAAAGAAGACCGGCTCTGCCTTCTTCAATGCCATGGCCCAAAAGCTGGGTCCCCTGATGTTCTTCATGAGCAAAGGAGCGAAGGGGGACAAGGCCTGCATGGGTGCAGCAAATGGTTTGGATGTTCTGGGATTGAACTACGCTTCCTCCCGGTACGATGAGGATGTAAGAAAATACCCGAACCGGCTGATGGTAGGCAGTGAAACCATGGTTGCGGACTTGCCCTACAACTGGGAACGGGTGAAAAAATATCCGCAAGTCCTCGGTGACTTTGTCTGGTCAGCCTGGGATTACCTGGGCGAAGCCTGCATCGGTGACTGGACTTATCATTCCTACAAGGGTCTGCCCTTGCTTGCAGGCCAGGGCATGATCGATATTACCGGAAAGCCGCTGGCCTCCATGTACTTTATGCAGATCGTCTGGGGTTTGCGGAAAAAACCTTTCATCGGGGTTCGTCCTGTGAATCACGCAAAAGAATCTCCCAGCACCGGTGCGTGGCAGTTTACCAACGCAATCGACAGCTGGAGCTGGCAAGGCTATGAAGGAACGAAGGCTACTGTGGAGGTCTATGCGGATGCCGCAGCGGTACGATTGAAGCTGAACGGCATGGAGATCGCCACAAAGCCTGTCAAGAAGTACAAGGCATATTTCAAGCTGCCTTACCAGCCCGGCACACTGACCGCCGAAGCACTGGACTATAAGGGAGATGTAATCTCCAACCATAGCCTAACTACTGCCGGTACAGAAACTGTTCTGACAGTAAGACACGAAAAGACGGTACTTCGTGCCAATAATCAGGATCTTTGCTATCTGTCCATTGAATTCACGGATGGGAAGGGCAATCTGAAACCCTATATTGAGCAGAGAGTTGAGATCACCGTAGACGGCGCAGTTACCCTTGCAGGCTTCGGCAGTGCCCTGTGCAAGACCGATGAGGTGTTCGATAAGAACTATCACAATTCCTATCGCGGACGAACCCTTGCGGTACTGCGGGCAGGCAATATTCCGGGTAAAGCAACGATTACAGTGAAATCCGAAGGCGTCGAGCCTGTTGCAGTAGAAGTGGAGGTAAAATGAAATGAAAAAGCTACTCAGCCGTGGACTCTTTGAAAAAGATTTCATGAACAGCAAAGCAACCACAAATTCCGTATCCACCAAAGAATGGGTCCTTGGTCATCTGATTGGACCTCTGGGTTTGATCTTTGTGGTCAATACCATCGCTGCGCTGGTTGAAAAGTTCTTCACCCAGCAAACCGGTGCCATGTACGGTGTGGCCAATGTGGAAATGATCCAGCAGATGGGCGGTGTTTATGAGGTCGTCATGACCAGCGCTAAGGTTTTGGCAGTTCTGGTCGGCCTGCTGAACGGCTGGCTGATCCAGCATACCGAATCCCGGCAGGGCAGAATGCGCCCCTGGCATCTGGTGTTTGGCTTTATTTCCATCATCATTGGCGGACTGATCTTCCTGTTCCCCGGTAATACCCTGGGCGAAAGCTACTGGTACTATTTCTTCTTCCTGCTCGTTTGCTATCATACGGTGGGATCGTCCTACTTCTACCTGTTCCGGGATACCATCTGTTCACTGACCACCCGTGATCCCAAGGAAAAAACCCACATCCAGTTCATCCGCAAGATGTCATGGACCCTGCTTTCCGGCATTGTCATCGGCATGGTGTTCAATATGGTGGTGCTTCCCATGTGGCTGGAGAAGGATATCAATGGATATCCCATCCTGATGGTCACCATGTCCATCATTGCCATCCCGCTTCTGCTTCTGGAGTATTTCTACACCCGTGAAAGAATTTCCGAAGACGTGGCTGTAGAGCATGACCGTCTGGATGAGCAGAAGATCCCCCTGCGCCAGCAGATGAAAGCGCTTCTCTCCAACAAATACTTTGTGATCCTGTTTGCCATTGCCACCATCAGTGGTATCGTGGACAATTTCAAAGGCGGCAATGTGCAGTATTTCTACATCAAGTTCATGCTGGGTGGCGCGGAGAACTGGGCCATGTACACCATCTATCAGGTGGTCACCGGTATTCCTCTGGGTATCGGCGCGTTCCTGATTTATCCCCTTGCAAAGAAAATCGGCATCAAGAATCTGACCGTTGGCGGTTACGCACTGGTGCTGATCGGCAGTGTCATGGGCTGGATGTTTGCGGATCAGCTGATCCCCGCACTGATTGGCGGCTTCCTGCGCAATATCGGCTGGCTGCCCAATGCCTACATCTTCGCAACGCTGATGTGCTTTGCTTATGATGATGTGGAATTCAAGTCCCATATGCGTTTGGAAGGCATGATGGGCATTGCTGTTCTTACTGCGCTGCAGGCCCTGATTTATGCGCCCTTTGCAGGCGGTTTTGAATCCAGTATCCTGCGTATGGGCTTCGTGGATGTGGAAGGTGTGATTCCCAGCGTGGAAGTGACCAACTTCATGACCATGTCTTTCTATCTGTTTGACGCGATTTTGGCAGCGGTGGTTGTGATCTTCCTGCCCTTCGTGGATGTGGAAAAGAAACTGCCCGAGATCAACGCAGAGCTGCTCCGCCGGAAGAAGGAAGCGGTTCTGGCCCGTGGTGAAGAATGGATCGATCCCGCAGAAGCTGAGCGCATCGAGCAGGAAAAGGCCGATGCCATCCGTGAAGAAAACCGCATTGCCGACCTGAAGACAAAATGCGCCAGAAAGGGTCTGGACTTTGATGTGGAGAATGCAAAGTATCTGGCAAAACAGGCCAAAAAGAAAAAGTAACGAAAGAAGGGACTAACCATGCTGGAGATCCGGGATATCCGAATCGAGAATTTGAAATTTGGCTGCGTGACAGATCATACTGCGCCTGAGGTGTGTTTTTCTCTGCACAGCGATATTCCCGAAACATTCCTTCAGAATGCCACCATTCGAATCGGTAACCGGATCATCCACTGCGGAAAAGAGCAGGTGGGGATCCCTCTTGACGGGATTCAATGGGAGCCCTTTACAAACTACGATATTGAGATCTGCGCCATGGACAACCGTGGACAGCAAGTGAAAGGAACAGCATCCTTTCTGACCGGGCGGATGGGGCTGCCTTGGGAAGGCAAGTGGATCACTGATAGAACCTATCGGATCGGCAAGAAGGTATCCCCGGTACCGATGACCTTCCGCAAGGACTTCTCCGTGAGGAAACCCTTGAAACGAGCTTACATTACTGCGACAGCTATGGGTGTTTACGAGCTGATGCTGAACGGCGAAAAGGTCGGGGATGAATACTTCGCTCCCGGTTTTACCAGCTACAAAAAGAATCTGCAATATCAGTATTACGATGTAACAACCCAGATAACGGAGCGTAACACGCTGACTGCCATTGTAGCAGGCGGCTGGGCAGTGGGTCGATTCACCTATGAAAGCAAGAACAAGATTACTGCTGATAGACAGGCATTGCTTCTGGAGCTGTTTCTGGAATATGCCGATGGTACGAGGGAACGAATTGTGACCGACGGTAGCTGGGAGATAGCCTTGCAGGGAAATTACATTGCCGCTGATTTCTATGACGGAGAAACCTTTGATGCAACCGTTGATTTAAAGAGATCGGTTTGGAACAAAGCGGACGAAATCAAATTGCCCTTTACTCCTGAGATCACAGTTTCTTCCGGCTGCAAGGTGACCCGGCAGGAAACGCTGGCTCCAGTTTATCTCTTCCACAACTCGGACGGCGAAGAAATCTATGACTTCGGTCAAAATTTCTCCGGGGTAGTTGTCCTGCGCATCCGGGGGAAGAAGGGTGAAGTAATCACCGTCCGTCATGCAGAGGTACTGGATGGGGATAAGCTGTACACCAAATCTCTGCGGACAGCAAAAGCAACGGTTACCTATATTTGCAAGGATGGGGAGCAGGTGTATACTCCCAAGTTTACTTATATGGGCTTCCGGTACATTGGTATTACCGGAATTGAGCCGGAAAATATTGAAGTGGCCGCCTATGTGCTTCACTCGGATTTTGAGGAGATCGGAACCTTTGAATGCTCCGACGAGCAGCTTAACAAATTGCAGAGCAACATCCGCTGGAGCGGAAAATCCAATTTTGTGGATATCCCCACAGACTGCCCCCAGCGGGATGAACGGCAGGGATGGACAGGCGATATTTCCATTTTTGCCAGCACAGCCTGTTATAATTTTGACATGAGCCGCTTTTTGGAAAAGTGGCTGAAGGATGTCCGTTTGGAGCAGGGGCCTGGCGGTGGCATTCCCATGGTTGTCCCCCGTCATGGAAGTACACCCCCAGTGGTGGCTACAGCCTGCTGGGGCGATGCCTGCATCCTAGTTCCCTGGGCGGAGTATTTGGCACGAGGCAACCGGGAATTGCTGAAACGGCAGTATCCCTGCATGAAAAAGTTTATGAAGGCGGTCAAGTTCTGGACATCCCTCTATGGCCCAGGTGACCGAAAGTATATATGGAAGTGGTTGTTCCAGTTTGGTGACTGGTGTGCGCCGGAGGGCTATATCAAGGACTGGTTGGCCCGGGGAAAATGGATGGGTACAGCCTACTATGCCAATTCCGCCGCTGTTATGGCAAAAATCGCCGAGATTCTCGGAGAATCGGAGGATCGACAGTATTATGAAAAGCTGCACCGCAATATTTGCCGTGCGTTTTGCAATATCCTGACCGATGGACATGGAAAGCTGACAGAAGAATTCCAGACCGGCTATGTGTTGCCCCTTTACTTTGGCATTGAGGACAGCGAGAACCGCAAAGCTATGGCGGACAATTTGAACCGACTGGTAGTGGAGAAAGACTATCACCTAACTACCGGATTTCCGGGTACACCCTATATCTTGTTTGCGTTGGCAGATAACGGGTATGCGGATACGGCATTTCGGTTGTTGTTGCAGGATACTTGCCCCAGTTGGCTGTACTGCATTAAAATGGGTGCCACCACCTTCTGGGAGCAGTGGAATGCCATTACCCTGGATGGCGAGGTCAGAGACCCTTCCATGAATCATTATGCCTACGGCGCGGTGGGCGACTTCCTATACCGCAGAGTAATTGGCCTGGAGCCTCTGGACGGAGGCTACCGCAGTTTCCGGGTCAAGCCGCTTCTGGGCGGTGGACTGACCTGGGCCAAGGGCAGCCTCAAGACACCCTATGGAATGGCAGCAGTCCATTGGGAAATTAATAACAACGATTTTATCATTCGGGTAGAAGTACCCACATCTACCAAATGCGAACTGGTTCTGCCCAGCGGCAATACTATGATGCTGGAAAGCGGAACCCACAGATACACAGAAAGCTTGGTGTAATGTATGAGAATTACCATTGACAGAAACATGCCCACAATTCCCACAGACTTCTCCTGGCAGTTTGGTATCGGTAACGACCATGCCTGCCAGATGCTGCGCACGGATGTGTGTAGCCATGTGAAGCTGACCCATGACGAACTGGGTATCAAATATATCCGCTTTCACGGTATTTTCGATGACGATCTGCTGGTGGTTCAGCGGCTGACGGATTACCATAACTTTGCGGCCATGCCCTGGGCAAAGGAAATCGAGGAAGTCAGTTTTCGTCAGATCGCCAATGTCTTTGACAATGTACTATCTTGCGGTATGAAGCCCTTTGTGGAGCTGTCGTTCATGCCCAAGGCATTGGCCAGCGGTAAGAAGATCGGCCTGCGCTATAAAAACAATATCACTATGCCCAAGTACATGGAGCGCTGGTGTGAGCTGGTGGAAAAGTTCCTCTATTTCCTCTTTGAACGCTATGGACAGGAAGAGGTGCGAAGCTGGTACTTTGAGGTGTGGAACGAACCCGACCTGCCCATTTTCTTCAAGGGAAAGCAGAAGGATTATTTCAAACTCTATGAAGCTACCGCAAAGACTATCAAGAAAGTGGATGCGCAGCTTCGTGTGGGTGGCCCCGCTACCAGTGCCTGCCTGTGGGTGAAGGATTTCAAGGACTTTTGCGAAAGCAATCAGGTTCCTTACGATTTTATTTCCACCCATCACTATCCAGGTGACGGCTTTGGCAATATCTTCACCGTCATGGATGCTCTGAAGATGATGAAGGCCACCCACGACAATGCAAAGAACAAGGTGGATCTAGGCGACACCCTGACCCAGTATTTCTTTAAACCGTGGGATTATAAAAAATGGACCAAGGGTATCCTCCGGGAAATGGATGAAAAGGCTCGGCAGGAAGCCGGGAATGTTCCTCTGTTTATGACGGAATGGAACTCAATGGCGGTCTATGCATCTCCTGTACATGACGAAAAATACTCTGCCGCATTTCTTGTTAAGAGTATCATGGATCTGAAGGGCGTTATGGATGCCTATATGTTCTGGTGCTGCTCCGATGTGTTTGAGGAGATGTTCATTCTGGGCAAACCCTTCCACGGTAGCTACGGCATCGTAAACAACGATGGTATTCCGAAACCTAATTTCTGGGGATTTAAGCTGTTGAGCCAGTTGTATCCCAATCGGCTGGACCTGCCCATCACCAATGATGCGGTGGAATACTCCGTATTCGTTGACGGCGACAAAACACAGGTTCTGCTTTATGCCCATGACTTCGACTATGAAAAGAATGATGCTTTTAACATTGATATCGAAGTGAATTGCACAGCAAATGCGGTTACCATGCAGGTAATCGATGACACCCACTGCAATCCCAAGGCTGAGTGGCTGAAGCTGGGCAAACCTAATCTGCTGACTCCTGCGCAGGTTGCTGATATTAAGGCAAAAACTGCGCTGAGAGAGGAGCCTCAGGGATTTGCTGTCGAGAACGGAAAGACAAAGCTTTCCCTGCAGCTTTGTACCAACGATGTGATCCTCATTACCCTCAGTTAATCCAAAGGAGTTGCCAAAATGAAATTTCAGGTTTTTGGCGTAAATACCCGGACGGAATCCCAGAGAGAAAAAGAACATAAGGCATTGGCCAGGGAGGCAGCGGCTGAAGGTATCGTTCTGCTGAAAAACGACAATGTACTGCCCTTAACCACCCGGTCTGTAGCACTCTACGGCCCCGGCAGTCGCATGACCGTCAAGGGCGGCTCCGGCAGCGGTGATGTACGGGAAAGACACAGTGTTACCATTGAAGATGGCCTTAAAAGTGCAGGCTTTACCTTTCCTACCACAGCGTGGATGGACCGCTTCAAAGAGAAATATGATGCGGATGTGTCTGCATGGAGAACCGGTGTCGAAGAACAGATCAAAAAGTATAACCCTATCCAGACTATGCAGATGTTCCTCTTTATCGGAGAGCATCCTATGCCGTATCCTGCCTGCACACCGATTCAGGAAGATGAACTGACTGATGAAACGGATACCGCAATCTATGTCCTCTCCAGACAGGCCGGAGAAGGAAAAGACAGGCGGGTAGAAAAGGGAGATTATCTCCTGTCCGATGTGGAGGAAGACAGCCTGCGTCTGCTGTCCCGGCACTACCGGAAGCTGATTCTGGTACTCAACTGCGGCGGAGTCATTGACCTTTCCATTCTGGATGAGATCCGTATCGATGCGGTGCTGTTCTACGGTCAGGGCGGTATGGAGGGAGGTAATGCTCTGGCGGATATTCTGACCGGTGCGGTGTGCCCCAGTGGCAAACTGACAGACACCTGGGCCATGCGGTATGAAGATTACCCCAGTGCCAACACCTTTGGCCACAGAAATGGGAATCTGGACGATGAAGAATACAGCGAGGGCATCTATGTAGGCTACCGATGGTTTGATAAGCAGAAAATCGCTCCCCGGTATCCCTTCGGCTTTGGTCTCAGTTACACGACCTTTGCATGTGCAGTGGAAAATGTAACAGAAGCAGCCGTGACGGTCACGGTGAAAAACACCGGAGATTGCGGCGGCAAGGAAGTTCTTCATCTTTATATTTCCAAGCCGGATGGAAAAATCGATCACGAGAAGAAGAGTCTTGCTGCATTTGCAAAGACCAACCTGCTGAAACCGGGTGAAAGTCAGACCTTGACAATTCCCTATGAATTGAAGGACATTGCTTCTTTTGATGAAGACCAGTCTGCATTTGTTCTGGAAAAGGACGAGTACGGATTGAGCTTGAATGATACTCCCTGCGGCGTGATCACAATCGCAGAAGACCGTATTATTGAGCCGGTTAAATCCATCGGCGATAGTAAGCACTCTGCTTTTGAGGAGACATTTTCTCCCAAGGTTCAGGCACTGCTGCAAAAGCTGTCAGACACAGATAAGATCAAGCTGGTGGTTGGCGGCGGCTACTCTATCCGCTGCTACAACAATGTAATGGGTGCCGCAGGAAGAACCTGTACCAAGCTGCTGAAGAAAGGCATCCCTAATATCGTCCTTGCGGACGGCCCTGCTGGTTTGAATGTGAATCAGTCCACCACGGTGATGCGGGATGGTACACCCCGGTATCCGGATGGCCTGCCTGCCGACTGGAAATGGGGTTGGCTGACAAAAGTGGAACCCTTGCTGAAGGGCAGACCCGGCAAGGGAAAGACCGTCTACCGCTATATGACTGCATGGCCCAGCGAAACGGTGCAGGCCCAGACCTGGAATGCCGAACTGATTGAAAAGGTCGGAAATGCTGTGGGCAAGGAAATGCTGGAGATCGGTGTTTCCGTCTGGCTGGCTCCGGGTTTGAATATCCATAGAAATCCTCTGTGCGGACGAAACTTTGAGTATTATTCGGAAGATCCGCTTGTGTCCGGTAAAATGGCAGCGGCAATCACAAGAGGTGTCCAAAGTATGGGCGGTGTGGGTGTTGCGCAGAAGCACTATTGCTGCAATAACCAGGAAGATAACCGAACCGGTGTATCCGCCAATGTGTCCCAGCGGGCGCTGCGGGAGATCTATCTGCGGGCTTTCCAGATTGCTGTTACTGAAGGAAAGCCTTGGACGGTCATGTCCAGCTATAACCGGGTCAACGGAAAATATGTATGCAACAGCTTTGATTTCTGTACCCGGGTTTTGCGTCAGGAATGGGGTTTTGACGGCCTTGTGATGAGCGACTGGAATGCAACTGAGCAATGTTCCTATGCCGAGGCCATTAACGCAGGCAACGATCTGATCATGCCCGGAACTGCTGCTGTCAGCAAGAAGCTGCGGCAGGAGCTGAAAGCTGGTAAGCTCAGCCGCAATGCTCTGAATCTGTCTGCCGGACGGGTACTGGAACTGGTATTCAAGAGTGATACATGTAAGGAATTTTGATTATGAATCCATTTCTTCCTTTGAATGAATATATTCCCGATGGGGAGCCTCATGTATTCGGTGACCGGGTGTATCTGTACGGTTCCCATGACAAAGCACGGTCTGACCGCTTCTGCGTGCAGGATTATACGGTTTGGTCTGCGCCGGTGGATGACCTGTCCAGGTGGCATTGCCATGGGGTGACCTACCGGAAGAATCAGGATCCCCGGTCAAAGCCGGGTAAAGAGGTGGACTACTATGCCCCCGACTGCGTTCGGGGCAATGACGGCAGATACTATCTGTACTATTGCGCCATGGGTCCCAACACTAAAAATTTTGGCCCCATGTCCGTTGCTGTATCCGATGATCCCGGTGGTCCATTTTCCTATTTGGCGGATATTCAATATCCTGATGGTACTCCCGTTCTGAAATATCTGACCAATGACCCGGCAGTTTTGAATGACAACGGACGCATTTGGCTGTACTACGGCTGGGGCCTTGCACGGGATTTCCGCAGCAGGCTGCTTGCACCCATTTACAATGTGGTGCAGAGTAGGCTGTTTCAGCGCCCGGTGTCCGAGATCAAGGCAACAAAGCCCAGCATCCTCTCCTGCGCTGTTGTGGAGCTGGAAGAGGACATGATCACCGTCAAGGGGCAGCCCAAGGCTGTGCTGGACAGCAAGACCACTGCACCAAAGGACAGCAAGCTTTATCACCATGCCTTTTATGAAGCACCCTCCATTCGGAAGATCGGCGACCTTTACTATCTGGTCTATTCCTCCGGAGAAAACAATGAGCTGGCATATGCCACCAGCCATTATCCGGACCGGGATTTTCAGTACCGGGGTGTGATCATCTCAAATTCGGATCTTGGTTATCAGGGCAATACGGTGCCCAAAGCCCCCGCCGGTACGATCCACGGCGGTATTGAATACATAAACGGAGAGTGGTATGTATTTTATCACCGCTGCACCAATAATACGGATTTCTCCCGGCAGGCCTGCGCCGAACCTATTAAGATCCTGCCTGACGGAAGCATCCCTCAGGTTGAGATCACCACACAGGGATTAGACGGTAAGCCAATTCCGGCCCAGGGCAGTATTCTGGCGGCTATTGCCTGCAATCTGACCTGCGGAAAACCCGTTAGACTTGGGATCGGCAGGCAGCAAGCACTGCCCCGGATTGATGAAGCCGAGGGAGAAGTGTATGTTGCCGATCTGATGGATAACACCCAGCTCGGCTATAAGTATTTCGATTTCCAGGCTATACGTAAAATCAGTATAGCTTATCGCGGCACCGGAAGTGGAACATTGGAAGTGCGGGTAAAGGAAAATGGCGATGTGGTCGGTACGATTCCTGTACGTCCGTCTTTGCAGTGGACGCAGGCAGATGCAAAAGTGAAGCTGGACGGTGTACATCCGTTGTTTCTGCGCTTCCGCGGTAAAGGAGAAATCGATTTGCACGCTATCTCATTCAGCAAGGAGGAAACCGTATGAGCGAAACTGTATTTCCCAAGGACTTTTTGTGGGGTGCTGCCACAGCTTCTGCTCAGATTGAGGGAGGCTGGGACTGCGGCGGAAGAACCCCCAGCATCTGGGATGTAGCCCCTGCCGGAAAAGTCCACAACGACGAAACATGCCACACTGCCTGCGATCACTATCATCGCTGGCGTGAGGATGTGGCATTGATGAAGGAACTGGGACTGAAATCCTACCGGTTTTCTGTTTCCTGGTCTCGAATCATACCCCAGGAAGGGACGGTCAACGAAGAAGGTTTGATATTTTACAGTGATCTGGTGGATGCCCTGCTGGAAGCCGGGATCGAACCGCTGGTAACGCTGTACCATTGGGATCTGCCCCTGTGGATGCACGAAAAAGGCGGATGGAAAACCCTTGCAATCCGGGAAGCGTTTCTGGAGTTTGCGTCAGCGGTAGTGGATCGTCTGTCGGACCGGGTGAAATATTGGATCACCTTCAACGAGCCCCAGTGTTTCCTGATGAACGGCTATATGCAGGGTGTCCATGCACCGTTCCAGAGAGATTATCTGAGCCTGCCTAGGATCACCCGGAACTTTATGCTGACCAACGCGGCAACGGTAAGACTGATCCGGGAGCGGGCAAAAAAGAATCCGAAGATTGGCATCTCCTTTGCTGCCGGTGCATTCATTCCGGCAGAGGAAACGGAAAGCAGTATTGAAACTGCCCGTCATAAATCCTTTTTCAAGGGTATGGGAACCATGAATAACCGCTGGTGGATGGATCCGATTTTGTTGGGCAAGCCAGTGGTGGCTTACGGTATATACCGATCCCGGAAACGGGATATGAAGGACATTCAGGTAGATTTTGACTTTATTGGTATCAACAACTACGCAGCCTTCAATTATTCCGACTGGGGTGGCGATAAAAATATTGACACAAGCAATCTTCCAAAGAATTCTTTGGGTTGGGTCATTGACGGCAGGAGCATTTACTGGACTGTTCGTTTCTTACATGAACGCTACAAGCTGCCTATTATGATCACGGAAAACGGTATGTCCAATTTGGATGCTGTGAATGAGCAGGGTGAAGTGGCAGATGACATCCGTATCGGCTACATTGATGAATATCTGCACAATCTGAAGCGGGCCATTTTGGAAGGTATCCCGGTGCTGGGCTACCAGCATTGGTCGCTGATGGATAATTTTGAGTGGGCGGAAGGCTATGATCCACGGTTTGGTCTGATCCACGTGGATTTTGGAACCGGAAAACGCACCATCAAAGAATCCGGTTATCATTACAAATCCATTATTGAATCAAACGGCGCAACGATTTAGCAGGGTGGACATCTATGAAATTATACATTGGTATCGATCTTGGCACTTCTGCCATGAAGCTGTTGCTTATGGATGCAGAAGGAAAGATTCACAACACAGTTACAAAAGAATATCCTCTGGAATTCCCCCAGCCCGGCTGGAGTCAGCAGAATCCGGAGGACTGGAAGAAAGCCCTATTTGAAGGCATGCCGGAACTGCTGAATGGCTTCGATGCATCCTGTGTTGCCGGTATTGGCTGCGGCGGTCAGATGCACGGTCTGGTGGTACTGGATGAAGATGACAATGTGATCCGCCCAGCCATTCTCTGGAACGACGGCAGAACTGCCAAGCAGGTGGATTACCTCAACAACGAAATCGGCAAGGACAAGCTGTCTGCGCTGACGGCCAACATCGCTTTTGCAGGTTTTACCGCTCCTAAGATCCTCTGGATGAAGGAGAATGAGCCTGAGAATTTTGCGAAGATCGCAAAGATCATGCTCCCCAAGGACTATATCAACTATATCCTGACCGGGGTACATAGCTGCGACTACTCCGATGCTTCCGGCATGCTGCTTCTGGATGTGCGCAACAAGTGCTGGTCCAAGGAAATGTTGAAGATCTGTGGTGTTACGGAATCCCAGATGCCGAAGCTCTTTGAAAGCTATGATTGCATTGGTACTGTCGATCCTAATGTAGCCAAGGCTCTGGGCATTCCCGGGACTGTTAAGGTTTGCGCCGGTGCCGGTGACAATGCGGCTGCGGCAGTTGGCACCGGTGTTGTAGGTGAGGATGGCTGTAATATAAGCCTGGGTACCTCCGGCACGGTGTTTATCTCCTCCGAGAAGTTCGGCGTCGACCCCAACAATGCCCTCCATGCCTTTGCTCATGCCGACGGCGGCTGGCATCTCATGGGCTGTATGCTTTCTGCCGCAAGTTGCAACAAGTGGTTATTGGAAGACATCTTCGGAACAAACGAGCATGCCGCAGAACAGGCACCTATTACCGACGAGAAACTGGGCGAGAACCATGTGTTCTTCCTGCCGTATTTAATGGGCGAAAGAAGTCCTATCAATGATACCAACGCAAGAGGCACATTCATCGGTATGACCATGGATACCACCCGCGCTGATCTGGTGCTCTCTGTTCTGGAAGCGTTTTGCCGGTGTATTGGGCGGTAGGCGTTTTGCCTAATTATTTCCTCCGGAAATTGATAGTTTTAACAAAAATTTAGAATAATGAACATATTCGGTTGATTTGTTCATAAAGATACAATCGTGTGTTTCTTTGC
>JAZURG010000175.1:0-3489 GCA_045606145.1 Faecousia sp. | reverse complement strand
AAGAAACCGCTGCAGTACTACCGCAACAATTTGGACAGCACATTCTCTCTGCTGGAAGTGATGGAAGAGTTTGACTGCAAGAAGTTTATCTTCTCTTCTTCTGCCACCGTTTACGGCCCCAACAATCCTCATCCTTATAAGGAAGAGATGCCTGCCATCCAGTCCTCCAGTCCCTACGGCTGGACTAAGGTCATGATCGAGCGGGTGCTGACAGACTATGTGACCGCACATCCTGACTTCTGTGCGATTCTGCTGCGTTATTTCAATCCCATCGGTTCCCATGAGTCCGGTCTCCTGGGTGACGATCCCAACGGCATTCCTAACAACCTGATGCCCTATATTGGCCGCGTTGCAGCAGGTCAGCTGGAAAAACTGACCATTTTCGGCAATGATTATCCTACTCCCGACGGCACTTGTCAGAGAGACTACCTGCATGTGGTAGATCTGGCAGTTGGACATCTAAAGGCACTGGAATATGCTAAGGATAAAGAAGGCGTAGAAGCCATCAACCTGGGTACCGGCAACGGTATTTCTGTGCTGGAACTGGTCAATGCCTTTAAGACTGCCAACGAGATGGATCTTCCCTATGTGTTTGGTCCCCGCCGTGATGGTGACCTGCCTGCTTTCTGGGCAGATGCAGAAAAGGCCAAGACACTATTGGGTTGGGAAGCTACCCACACTGTAGAGGATATGTGCCGCAGTGCCTGGAATTTTGCAAAGAACGCAAGCGGAAATTGATTTGCCTAAGTGCAACTGAAAAAGGGTGATTCATATATGACAATCTCCAAGAGAGAATTTGGAATACTGTGCGATGGCACACTGGTATCCTGCTGGACCCTAAAGGGAGAAAACGGTTTGACAGCAGAAATCCTGGATTATGGTGTTATCATCCGCTCCGTTGTTGTTCCCGATAAAAACGGAAATCCAGTGGATGTTGTTTTGGGATATGATACGCTGGAAGCGTATGTTTCCGATGATTGCTATCTGGGTGCGACAATTGGCCGTGTTGCCAACCGTATTAAGGGTGCCAGCTTCCAGTTAAACGGAAAGACTTATGCTCTATATGCCAATAACGGAGAAAACCATCTTCATGGTGGTAAGCGTGGCTTTAACGGGTATGTTTGGAATAGTGAGCAGAAAGGTGATACCGTTGTCTTTTCTCGCATTTCTCCTGATGGAGAAGAAGGCTATCCTGGAAATCTGAACATCCGTGTTACCATCGGATGGGAAGGGAACAGCCTGGTAATTCGTTATGATGCAAAATCTGACCAGGACACCGTTGTGAACTTTACAAACCACAGCTACTTCAATCTCAACGGTGCCGGAAACGGGAACATCAATCAGCATGTGATGGAAATCAAAGCAGATCAGTTTACACTCAATGCAGACGACTGTGTGCCCACAGGGGAGATCGTTCCGGTAGAAGGCACTGCTATGGATTTCCGTACACCAAAGGCCATCGGCCGGGATGCGGACAATGACGAACCCAGTGTCAAACCTTTTGGCGGATACGATTCCAATTTTGTGATTAGCGGCCACCCAGTGGCAACCACTGTTGGAGATCAAACCGGCATTACCATGGTCACTGATACGGATCAGCCCGGTGTGCAGCTTTATACAGCCAACGCGTTGACCGACAGAAAGGGAAAAGGCGGAAAAGAGTACAGCTCCCGCAGTGCCTTCTGTCTGGAGACCCAGCATTACCCTGACAGCATCCACCATCCCCAGTGGCCGTCCTGTATTCTTCGGAAAGATGAAGCATTCCATAGCTTCACATCGTATACATTTTCCTGATGTATGACAGGTAAGTAATGTCATCAGACTGCAGGAATATAAAAGAGTTCCTGCTAATATGCTAACAAAATAATCTTCGGATTATTGTTGTTCTCCTAAAGGCTATGCAGATGAATCGCCTCGTCTGCATAGCAATGGGAAATGGAATATCAATGTGAGTAGACGTGATCCGGCACAAGTTTTTCTGCGAAAGAGGGGAAATTTGAAATGATAAGTATTCGAGAAGTAGCCGAATTGGCAGGGGTTTCTGCAGCGACGGTGTCCCGTGTTATGAACGGCACGGCAAAAGTAGATCCGGAAAAAAGAGAGCGTGTCCTGCGGGTAATTGAAGAAACCGGTTTTATCCCCAATGAGGTAGCCAGAACCCTGTTTCGCAAGTCAGCAAAAACCATTGGCCTGATTGTTCCGTCCATTCGCAACCCCTACTTTACAGAATTGGCTGCCCATATAGATACAATGTCACTCCAACATGGCTATCGCCCGTTTCTGTGCAATACGGGTTATGACCCGGAAAAAGAAAAAGCAGCAGTGAAAATGCTCGTGAGCATGAATGCGGATGCCATTATCATCGCTTCCTGTAGTGAATATGTGCGGGAGATCATCAACAAATGCCCGATTCCTGTAGTTGCTTTGGATGCCATGCTTTATGGCGCGAATGTGGAAGCTTGTGTTTTCTGCGACTATTACGAAGGCGGCCGAATGGCTATGGAGCATCTGATTGAGAACGGATGTAAAAAGATTGTCTGCATCAAAGGCCCTCAATACCGATACAGTGCCCGTGCCCGTTACCAAGGTTACTTGGATGTGTGCAGAGAACGTGATATTCCCGAGCGAACAGTAGAGTGTGACTATGATTTTAATCAAGGTATCGCCATGACAGAGAAACTTTTAAAAGAGTTTCCGGATGTGGATGGCATCATTGCTTGTAATGATATCGTAGCGATTTCTACCTACAAAGTACTTCATAAGCGAAAAATTGCCGTGCCGGATACGGTACAGTTAATTGGCTTCGATGATATTACTTTTGCATCCCTATTATCACCGGAGCTCACCACGATTTGTCAGCCAATAAAGGAAATGGTTGAAAAAGCGGTGGAGCTGATCGTGAATAATGAACTGACCGGTATGACTGGCGGCAAGTTTATATTCCCCGTGTCCTTGGTGGCCAGACAAACGACAACAAAGAAGGAATCGTAATATTACGATTCCTTCTTTGTTGTATTTAGGAATTACCTAGTTTTATTCTTCCAGATTCCACGATGCGTTCTTCAATCACATAAGAATTACCTCTGCATTAACAATTTCCTCTGCCCGATTACGAATATTGTTCATGCATTGAACCCATTCCATCTGATCTTCTGCTTTGAGCTGCTCGGTGATACCTTCCTTCTCAGCCAGTTGCTTCATCAGCCGATCAAACATTTCTGTTGCTTGGTTATTTACAATATTATCGAGGGCATTTTCGTGGGCCAGTTCGTTGGCGGCGATGCTTTCGCGGCTATGAATCTGGCAATGCCCTTGGTGATGATCAATTTTGCCTTGGCAGACTTGGTGGGTGTGGGTTCTTCCGTGCCCATTTCCATTGCCCTTGGCCGAAAGGATGAAGAGACAGCCAGCAATATTTTTTCCTGCGCTGTCATTCTGATTGTATTGGCCGGTTTCGCTACAGGAGTTATCATGTTCCTGTTCGCTCCG
>JAZURG010000174.1:0-78212 GCA_045606145.1 Faecousia sp. | reverse complement strand
TGGACAAATATGTACATTATTTCAATAACAGGCGACCTGCGGCCGCCTTGGGCTATAAAAGCCCAGTTCAGTACAAGACCGAACTGGGCTTCTAAAACTATGGTGTTTTTAAGTGTCTACTTTTCCTTGACAAATGCACTTAGCCGGAGGTCATGACTGATATATCTTTTGACGGCCGGAAGGCCGTTTTTTATTCCCCCTGTCTCGGTAGAATAGATCTCTACACTGGGTAGGGGGATCAGTTCTTCATTGTGTAGAGTTATCCTTCGAGATAGTAGGTGGCATTATGACAGGAAGATGGTGGTATAGGATCAAACGAGGAGCGATTTCTATGAAACGAATTAAACTGCGCGACAGACTGCTTCCGGATTATACCACCGGTGAGGAAATTATGAATATGGTAACGCATATTGTCGGTGGCGCATTGGGAGTTGTTGTGCTTGTGCTGTGCGTGATCCGGGCGGTATGCAGCGGCTCTGTGCTCGGCATAGTGGGCTGTTCTATCTACGGAGTATCCATTGTAACCCTCTATACGATCTCCAGTATTTACCACGGCCTGCGCCCGGAGATGGCCAAAAAGGTGTTACAGGTATTAGACCATTGTACCATCTATTTCCTGATAGCAGGCACTTACACGCCGATTCTATTATCCGCATTTGTTCCCATATATCCGATGATCGGCTGGGGACTATTGGCGGCAGAGTGGATCCTGGCAGCTCTGGCAGCAACCCTTACTGCCATTGACCTGAAGAAGTACACTGTCTTTTCTATGATCTGCTATATTGGTATGGGATGGGGCATCATTTTCTTCATTCCGCAGACGATTGAACTCTTAACCGCTCCGGGATTCGTGTGGCTACTGTCCGGTGGTATAGCCTACACCATTGGGGCCATCTTCTATGGAATTGGTTCCAAGAAACACTGGATACATTCTGTGTTTCATATCTTTGTGGTTATCGGGAGTCTCTTACAGTTCTTGGCTATTTACCTATATGTTTTGCAAGCATAGATAACATATGAACTGCAGGTAGAGGCGTGTTTCTACCCGGTAGAGAGTTGAAAATCCAAGAGTAGGTAGATAACTGCCTGCTTATATGATACCCCTTGAGGGAAAAAGAAAGGCAGGTACCTCACCTATGAGAATTGCAAAAATCGTTGCGGACTCTTCTGCAAATCTGATGGAACTGAATACAGTTGCTTTTGATGTAGCACCGATGAAGATCATTACTACGGAACGCGAATTTGTAGATAGTCGTGAACTGGATCTGGAAGAGATGATCCGTTTCTTTATGTCCTATAAGGGTAGATCCCAAACATCTTGTCCCAACCCTGAAGATTGGCTGACCGCCTTTGGTGATGCGGATGATATTTTTTGCGTTACCATCACCAGCGGCCTATCTGGCAGCTATAATGCTGCTTGTATCGCCAAGGATATGTACGAAGCGGAGCATCCCGGCAGACGAGTCTTCGTGATCGACTCCCTTTCTGCAGGCCCAGAGCTGACACTTATCGTGGAGAAATTGGAAGAAATGATAGGTGAAGGAAGGTCTTATGAAGAGATCTGCGCCTACATACCTGAGTACCAGAAAAAGACCGGCCTGCTGTTTATGCTGGAATCTCTTAACAATTTTGCAGCTAACGGGCGGGTATCGCCTGCGGTTGCCAAAATCGCCGGTGTGCTGGGTATTCGCATCGTGGGGAAAGCCAGTGATGTGGGCACCCTAGAGCCTACAGACAAGAGCCGTGGTGAAGCAAAGTCACTGAGTGCGATTCTGAAGCACTTAAAGGAAAGCGGTCTCAAAACCGGTAAGGTCATCCTGGCGCACTGCTTGAATGAATCTGCAGCTAACACACTGAGGAATATGATAGAGACAGACCTTCCTGGTGTAGTTGTAAAGATTGATAAGGATCTCGGACTGTGCAGCTATTATGCAGAAAAGGGTGGACTGCTGGTAGGATTTGAGAAATTTTGATGGATAAATCTGGGATGAGCAAATTAGGAAAGGACCAATCTGGAAACCATCCAGACTGGTCCTTTTGTTACCCTTTCGTGAAAGCTAGCCATTTAGACTCATAGGAGTCATAGGTAAATCGATTGCCCGAGGAGTTTTCAACATAGATTTCCTTTATCTGATACCATCCTCGCAGTTCGTTGCGAAGTTGAACATCCGGTGAAATTGGTTCTACCCATACTCGCTCGTGGTGACTAAGCTCGCTGAGCGGAATGGGATTAGTTTCAGGAAGTCCTGATGTAGCGAAGTGTAAAGGAGCGGCGCGTAGAGGCGCGGCAACATCGAGCGTAACTTTGGTTCCGTCGTTTTTTATTACCATACAATCCGGACCATTGACCAGTACCCAACCGAAACGGTCTGACCATGCGGGCCTTCCATCAAAGATTTTAATTAAGTCTGGTGAAAGCTCTGTGCTAGGATCGGAACTGAACGGTTCTGGACGGCCCAGGAGATAATCAGTAGTAACCTGATACAGATCTGCCATTTTTTCAAGACCTTCGACAGAAGGTGTTTTGCGGCCTGCTTCCCATGCGTTGATTGTAGGAGGGGATATACTCATTTCTTTGGCAGCGGCTACTGCAGTCAAACCACTCATCTTCCTAGCTTTCTTGAATTGTCTCACCATGAACATACCTCCTCCTATACTAAATTTACATATATTATAGAGGAACTTTCGCAAATAATCAAGCAGACGGATAAAGACTGAAATAAGAATAAAAATGCAACCTTTCTGGCGTAGGTGGTTCCGCTTACGACACCTGCTGAACCATCTACGCCAAACTTATTGCTAACTGGCAGATTATTTATTAGCATTAGGATGCAGACTTCACAGTTTCAGGAATACTTCTTTAATCCTAAAACTGTGATGTATGGCACAGTTAAGTCCCCCTAATATTTCATTTTTCTTTAAGCCGGTAACACACATATTTTCAGATTAAGGAGGAAACCAAAATGAAAAAGAGACTTGTATGCACAATTCTCCTACTTGCTGTAATTCTCTCTTTTGCGGCGGTATCTGTGCATGCTTCGAATTATACTGATACACATTTCTACAACATTACCGTCCCTCGAGGAACTTTTTCTGGGATAATTGATTGGCGCGCCAAAACAGACACCTCGCCTGTTTATCTAAATGTCATTTCTGTTGCATATTCAATGGTAAATGTCAATGTACAAGCGGTAGGTGTTTCTTTCCCTAATACAGAAGCGGGAATATCTATTGAAAATATGACTTATTCCAATGGACAGATTGTAAACTTTGTAAGTGTTTACGAGGGAAATGACTATCTTGTTCGTTCGTTGATCTATGAGCGTGGTTATCGGACGGCATCTCTTCGGTTTATGACCGGAATGGGGCACTCTATTATGCTCGGTGAAGGAAAGTGGAGTCCCGATAGTATCGGGGAGTATGAGGTTGCCAAATAAGAGTAATATTTGACGTATTAGTGGGGACTTAACTTTTTGATGATGAAAGGAATTTGCCTTTGCTATAATTTGGTACGTTAATGCCAAAGGGTAAATACATGCTGATGTTATATGTTGCGAGGGAAATATATGGAAAAACCAATCAGGAGAAAAAGAAGAAAGAATAGAAAATGGCGTAGAAGAATGCAAAGCAGAATGCTTTGCTTGGTATTTGTTGTAATTGCAATTATAATCCTGTTGTTATCGCTTCGTAGATGTAGTCCGGAAGAGGAGTATGATACCCCTTATGTCCCTCAAGTAGATGTGACTTTTACATCACCTCAAGTGCAGGAGGAAGAAACGATCTCTGCAGAGATTGAATCACTCTTGACCAAACGCGAACTATCCGAAGACGAACAATATAAGATTATAGGTTATACACATCGTACATCTGAGGGAATCCAGTTTTATCGAAGAGCTACAGACCATGGGTATCTGTCTTTCACAATCAGTAATGTTAGATATTTAGGGCAGGGGGACGAGTGGCCCCAAACTAACTACTTGCGCGAGGCTTATTTGGAATTAAATAATGAAAACAATTGGGTGGAGTATGATCGACCGGTTTGCTTAAACCAGGATGGAACTTCTAAAGTGGGATGGAATTTGGTATTGATTGATGTGAAGGTAACTAACCATGATGCTGCCGCACGATTGGGAGATTATTCCGATACAGATCCATATCTTTTCCGTGGTGACGGCGTATGCACCCTTATTGATCTTCGACTTAAATATGAAAACAACTACATTGCACAAAACATTGATTACTTTTCAGAACTAGGAAAATATCCTGAACACTATGTGCTGTATCGGTTGGAGCCGGGAGAAAGTATTACCTTTACCATTGGCTTTTTGAAAAATTCAAAGGGACAGGAAACGGCGGATCCCTATGAGTATCTTCGGCTGTGTAACACAACTGGAAATCTGCGCAGCGTATTTATGCGCCTAGACGAAGAGGGGTTAGGAAAATGCGATTGATAAAACAGGAATTTTGGAAGCTATTCCATAGTAATAGACTATACGTGGTTCTTGGAATTGGAATCTGCTTTTCTCTTATCAACATTATAGACAATGCTAGGGCTATGGAAACTTTTCTTCCCTTAATCCAAGAAGCTTCGCAGGAGGGGTGGGGTATCTCCACCCATTTTGAAGGATTCTCCTTGTTTGTGCGTTGGATTGGAGTCAACTTTTCCAATTTAGGCGGCGGACTATTGAATTTGCTCTGGCCGCTGTTGGCGGCAATTCCCTTCGGCTGGTCTTTCTGTCAAGAAAAAAACTGTAACTACGATACGCAGATTATTACAAGAGTATCTAGAACCCACTATTTCATTGCGAAGGCCTTAGCAGTCTTCGTAGGTGGCGGGATAGCTGTTGCATTTCCACTAGTCTTTGACCTGGTTGTAAATTCTATGATCGTACCAACTTGCGTGCCGGATGTAACAACTTCTGTTACCCCAATCTTTAATTACTCTTTCATGTCAAACCTTTTTTACAGCAAGCCTTGGCTATATGCTATCGGAGTTATTGGCATCCGCTTCCTGTGGGGTGGTACTGTTGCTTCATTGTGTTGGTTGGTTACACCTAGAGTCCGTTACCAATTTGTACCCATGTTATTCCCATTTGTACTCATTATGGGTATGGATCTGCTACATGAGTTGTTCTGCGAAATCACCATGCAGCCACTGGGCTTTTCTCCGCTGATATTGGCCCAGATTGCTATTGGTGCGCCAACACCAGGAGTCCTTGTGATGGGTGTGATGGGGAGTATGCTGGTTGTGAGCCTTGCTGTAGGCTACCGAAGGGTGGTAAAGCATGAACTGGGCTAAGACTTTGCAACACGATATTCAGAGTGGCCTTTTTCGTTGGCGGTATCTAGCGGGTGTCCTTCTGTTCTCTATTCCTTGCATAGAGTTGTTTCGAAGTTGTTTAGCTATTGGCATAGAAGCTACATGGATTGACTATATGGCTGCCTGCTTCAAAGGTGTATCTTTGAAATCAGCAACGAATCGAACGGTGGAGTTACCTATTTCGTGGCTTCTCATTATGGCGGGGGCTAACTTGATGAGTTTGGATTACTTCTTTGGGGATCTTTCGCGCGAGGGGCATCAGATTTTACTTCGCTGCAACAGCCGTTGTGGATGGTATTTGTCTAAATGTGCCTGGAATTTGATGAGCAGTACACTGTTTTTCCTTACCGGAGTGAGCACGGTGACTGCCTTTGCTCTTGTATCTAATGGAAGGTTTGCTCTGGAGAACACACCGACGCTATTACAGGTGCTTTTTCTTGGGGAAACTGTTTTACCGGTGAGTGGAATAGCATCATTTCTGACTGTGATATTCACTCCCTGGGCCACGATTTGTGCATTGAACATGGTGCAAATGACGATGCTGCTGTACATTAAGCCTATTTACAGTTTCCTAGTGTGTATGGTTTTACTGCTTTCGGCAGTTTATATTCCTACAGGGTGGTGTCTTGGAAATGGAGCAATGGTGCTACGATCTACCGCATTTATGGGTGTGGGCTTACCTGTCTGGCAAGCATGGATCGTTATAGGTGCATTAATGACTGTGAGCCTCCTAATCGGCATGGTCAGGATTCGGAAAATGGATTTTTTGACAATGGAGGTATAGATTACTGTGAAAATCGAAATTGTGAATGCGACAAAGCACATCAACAAAGCGCTGATCTTAGATGATTTGAACTTGAGCTTTGAGAGCGGAAGAGTTTATGGTCTGTATGGACCAAATGGGTCTGGAAAAACTATGCTGATGCGTCTGATTGCTGGTTTAATCTTGCCATCAACCGGAACAGTCTCTCTTGATGGAAAAATACTAGGAAAGGATATGGATTTCTATAGTTCTATGGGTGTGCTGATTGAAACACCGGCGTTTCTACCAGGGTTAACCGGGCTTCAAAATTTGAGACTATTGGCTCAAATTCGACAGTGCATTGATGAAACGGCAATCGCCGAGGCACTCACAGATGTGGGGCTGAACCCTATGGATAAGAGGAAGTTCCGCAAGTATTCTCTAGGTATGAAGCAACGCCTGGGCATTGCAGCGGCAATTATGGAAAAGCCAGATGTTATTCTCCTAGATGAGCCAACTAATGCACTAGATCAGTCAGGTGTTGATGAAATCTGCACTCTAATCCAGAGAGAAAAAGAACGGGGTGCTTTAATACTTATGGCTTGTCATGAAATGGCAGTGCTTAAATCTGCTTGCGATGAAATAATCTATGTTTCTGAGGGCAGATTTGAAAAGAAGGTGCAGGAATGAATAGAAAGAAATATTTCTTTTTGATCGGTGTGCTACTGCTTGTTGTTCTGCTGGTTGCGGGGTGGTACTGGCGGTTTTCTAGTCTGAATCGCTTCTACTGGGATATTTCTAAACAAAAAACCGAGGTTTATGGTTCGCATGAAATGGTTTGGTTTGAAGATGACTACTTGGAGAAGGACCTTCAGGCTGACGGTTATGGTATTCGGGTGGACAGTTTTACTATTGAAAGCTACCAGGAATATATGAATGCCAACAATTATCCTATTCCAGAAGGAGAAAAACCTCCGCAGAGAATTGCGCTGGTTACGGTGACGCTATATAACGAGAATAGTACGGCAAATGGAGTCATGCTCCCAGAATTGATGCTCCATGGAATTGATAGCTACTGCAATGTAGACTGGGATGTCCTTTATGCCGCAAACCCTGTGCTTAATAACAAACCGGGCATCAATCTAAAACAGGGGCGTGAATGCACTCTGGTATTACCATTTCCACTGTTTGAGAAACTATATAACGGTCAAACTTGGGATAACATGGATGATTATGAGTTTTTTCTGCGAATAACCTTTTATCCCACCGCAAAAGATATCCGCTTGGATCAATAGAAGATACGTTTTTGGGTTCAAAGGAGTAGTGCTAATGAAAACTTTGATAAAGGCAGAACGATTATGCAAAACTTTTGGTTATCACGAAAATATGGTTAGGGCCGTTGATAATGTAAATCTGGAAATTGAGGCTGGCGATATGATCGCTATTATGGGCACATCCGGATCGGGAAAAACAACATTACTGAATCTTCTAAGTGGACTGGATACGCCAACGAGTGGACGGGTCGTGTATAAAAAGGCTCACATTGATATGACAAGTAAAAAGGAACTGACCAAATACCGAAGCAAGCATGTTGGGTTTATATTTCAGTTCTTTCACTTGCTGCCTATTCTGTCTGCCCAGGAGAATATTCATCTCCCGTTGATGATCAACGGTCAGAAAGCGGATGAAGCCTATATAGATTCCATTATTGATATTCTCAAAATCAGAGGCAATTTACATACGCCTGTTACCAAGCTGTCCGGAGGACAGCAGCAACGTGTCGCCATAGCCAGAGCATTGGCCCATAAACCTGACATTGTATTTGCAGATGAACCCACCGGCGCTCTGGACACAAGAACATCATTGGAGATAATGAATCTGCTAAAAGATATTTCTACCAAATTTGGGCAAACACTCATCATTGTCACTCACGATCCGATAGTGGCTGATCAGTGCAAGCGAGTTATATCGCTGGAAGATGGAAAAATTATCAGCGACATACGAAGAGATATGGGTTAAGAACATGATACTATTATTGGCTTACAGAAACATTGTCGGCAATAAGAGAAAATCCTTTTTTGTTGTTCTTATTATTTCGATTGTGCTGATGATGGCATTGGCGACAGTCATAATAAAGGACAACCTTTTGGCCTACGATGTCCAGACAATTAAAAACGCAAAGGGATCATGGCATTACATAGTGCCAATTGACAGTGCGGAAGTTGTGAACGCAATTACCGAACTAAACGGTGTTGTTGATGCAGCTGCAGTAAAACGGACCCTGGTTTTAGAAGATGATAAAGAGTCGTATGATTGTTATCTGCTGAATAGTGACAGCTTGGATTTGTTTATTAACGAGAATATTTCCGGTGAGTTGCCAAAATATGAAAATGAGATATTAGTTCCAGATTGGTATATCAGCAAGTATTCAATCAACTCAGTCCTTTATGAGATCTCAATATGCGGATTGGATTTCAAAATTGTCGGTTCGTATGTTACTGATGCGGACGATGTTTACCGCGAAAATGTAAGGGTGTTCTTTTGCGCCGGTGAATTAGAAACCCTTTTCAACGCATCTACCTATTCCACTTCTCCGATTGATAAAATCATCGTCGAGGGAAGCGCCACTCTGTTTTGTTTCATTCGTCTGAATCCGGGAGTGGACCGGCAAGAGGTGATCGAACAAATTATAGAACTTGATGGTGTGAGTTCTTTTCAGGGCGTTGGAACATATTTAGAGAACGGAATGATAAGAAATGAAGCCTTGCTGGAAGCCGAAGGATTCTTATCAAAGAGTAATTATTCCGGAAATTTCATAAACGACAATCTATCGCTCATTATCACCGGAATCCTGCTGCTTGTGTTATTCGTCGCTATATTTGTTGCGATGAATTTGATTATTAGTGGCGATGTTAAGATGTGTGGTATTCTCCAGGCTATGGGAACCGCAAGAGAAAGAATAGTATTCGTGTATCTTGTGCAATCGTTGTTCCTTGCATTATTATCCGTTCCTTTGGGCAGTGCGCTCGGTGTTGCAGGATCATACTTAGTTCTAACAAAATCGTTGTCCGCCATTTATGGCCATATCATAATTCCTTGGCAGGATGTAATTACTTGCGTAATTGCATGTGCAGTCTTTACGATCTTAGCCACATTGTACCCGGCGTTACGGGCAAGTAGAGATACTTGCATTGAAGCGATTGTAGGGAGGGAAACCACGGCAAGAGATTCGGTTAGAGTTTATAGCCCGTTACCTGTTAAAACAGAAGGGTTACTCACATTCGTTTGGCGATACTCGCTTCGTAATATTGCTGCCAATCTCAAACGCACTTTTGCGCTAGTGTTAATAATAGCCTTACTCCTATCCGTTTTTACGAAGTTATCGGCTGAAATCGAAAGAATGTGGAAGGAAGGAGAAGGACGGGCATCATATACAGCGGACTATGTTATTGGATATGACATGAACATCCGTCCTGCAAATAAGTTCATTGATCCGGAATTGGTGGATGAAATCTTATCTATTGAGGGCGTGGAGAATGTATACTATCAGCTTAGTGTTGACGATGATATGTTTGAGTCAACAGACGGGAAATACGATTACTATTTCTTCTTGGACAAGGACATTCTTACCGAACAAGGAAGCAAGCAGTTAGAGCTTTCATCCCCATTAACACGCAACGGTTATGCAGATAAAGTGTTCGTCCAAGCAGGCATTTCCGGATATGGTGAAAAAGAACTGGAATTGGCACTCGACTACCTAACAGAGGGCGATATTACTCTTGAACAACTGAAAACGGAAAAAATTATCTTACTGCCAAAATATATTCAGTGGCTGGAGAACATGGATGTACCATACACCAATCTGCAGGTAGGCGATCAAGTAACCATCGTAGAAAACCAATCCAACAGTTTGCGTGATATTGACATAGTGAACGAGTACACATTCACCATTGGCGGATTTGTTGACTGTCTTCCCCTTCCCCAAGTAAATGGTGTGAGTAATGGTTTCGTTGCGCTTATGTATAGCGGTCATCTGCAGCTCTTAGAATCTTCCCACAAAGGCATTGCAGAAATATATATTGACAGTTTCGATGATACTGAAATATCTGCAGAATTGGAAAGCATGTGCAAAGAAAACCAATTAGGCTTCACTGACAATCTGAATGATTTCAGATTGCAAGAGAGAGAAAACAAACGTAATACAATAACACTTTCCTTTTATACGGTCTTTGCCATTTTGGGAATGGTGCTGTTCCTGTCTGTGTTTAACATTTTGCTGTCCAATATCGTAATGAGAACCAGGGAGTTCTCGTTGCTGTACATCGTCGGGGCACGAAGGTGGCAGATCAATCTTTCTATACTCGTTGAAATGCTGTCTTTTACAGTTCCGGGTGTGCTTTTAGGTGTTGGAACCGGAGTTCTTTTGATCCTAACGGGTGACTTGTCGGGAGAGATACTTAACATCGCACAACTGATTCCGGTTACACACATTCTTATCAGTAGTTCGATCATTGTTGCTGCATCCGTTTTGGCAACAATATTTGGAATCATACAGATTAACAGCAAGGTAAGTATTCACTTGGATTAATTGTAACTAGTACTGGATTTGCAATAGATACATGGCAATGAACACAGCCACTCTGTATTAGAAAGGGGGATAGTATAAGCAATCTAGTTCTAAATAAACAAAAAGGAGATATCTTATGAGATTAAAAACGTTCGACAGAGTGATTATTGTGGTTGCACTTATGGCAATCATGATCACAGCAGCATTTTCTGTATCTGCAAGCAGCAGCTACAGAAGCACCCTTTCTCTGAGTGCAGGTAATGCATTTTGGGGATCCCTCCGTAGCTACGATGGCGTGGGAAACTTGAGAATTCACTTCATTGGATCTGGCAGTGATGGCAACTGGGGTCAGAATGTTATCGAGCCTTACGAACGCATTCTTGGATTCGATGCAGCTTGCGGTTATAAGTATGTCGGGACCAGCCCGGATGTTACATGGACCGATTGCGCTACCGGTAAGTATAAGTTCTACTTCTACAACAATGGAACTACTCAGTGGACTTCCGATGCAGTATACATGACAAGTTGGTAAATTTGAGCACAAGGTGCCGCAGGCAGATGCCTGCGGCATCGCAATGAGGTATACATATGCTTAATGAATTAAATGGTTACTTCTTAGGTGTTGTCACAGCTATTGTTGTAGGAATTAGTTTTTTTAAAAGAAATGGTTTTAGGAATGGAATGATAGTAAGATACTGTTTCATTTTGCTGTTGATTTATTATTGTACGGTGTATTTGTCCAATACAATTTTTCCTATGCCAGTTCAACCTTCGGTCATACAGAGCGGAATCCATGAGAAGAGAAACTATCTTATTCCTTTTTCTGAATTAATGAGAATGTATGAAGTAAATGTCCCGGTAGGTAATATGACAATGGGGACGTTTATTAAAGCGTATTGTGGTGCTGTTTGGGCTTATTGCGCGAAAATAATACCTATCGGCCTGCTTGTTAAATCGGTCGTTAAATGCAATGCTAGAAAGTATTTAATCTTCTCTGCTTTATCGGTAATAGGCTTGGAATTAGTGAAAATTGTATGCAATCTTATCACCACAGTCAATTATATTTCGTTGGTGACTGAACATATATTGTACTCATTTGCGGGATTATGGATTGGGTTCTGCCTGTATTATCCTATTATATGGATCGTGAAATCTCTTCGGGGTAAATCCAATATTATGTCAGTTGTATATGACCAACTAACCCCTTGAATAATTATTACTCTAAGAATTGGGGTATATCTAGCATTATACAGGATGCCCCTCGCGTAGCTTGTGAACTATGTGAAGGGGCATCGTTTGAAACTAATTCAAAAAGCAATAAATAATATAGAAAGCTTAAATCTTTACCTATAAAGAATTTATGCTTGAAATTCAATAGATGATTTGCTATACTATCAATGTAAGTTTCTCGTTTGGTTTAGCCAAACTTAGTTTCGCGTTACTTAGTGTCCGGAGTATGTCTCCGGGCTTTTTTCTTCTGCATCTTAGGATAGATGCACAGTATCATACGGTGAGCAGGAGGCGTCATGCCTTCACCCCACCCATATACATTTTCTGCCTTAGGGCAACAAGAGCACCTGTAAAACAGCAATGTTTTGTGGGTGCTCTTTTTTTATAGATTGGAGCTTTTGTGGCTCCCCCAACCTTGTTTCCGGGGAGCCTGAGGCACCCCGTTAATATAACCATTATCAAAAACGGAGGTGTCATATGGACAACACAGAAAGGTATTTGAACTTTGTCCGAAACTACAACGAAAAGCTGAAAGAAAAAGGAACCATCTGGCTTGGCCCGGAAGACATGGGAGCAGTACTGCTTCAAACAGCAGCTGAGAACCAGCAGAAGGAGCGTGAAGAGCATGGACAGAAGCTTTGTTAAGGAGATGCTAGGTTCCATGACCCGCTTCGAGATGCTGACCCCCGAACTGCTCTCTGAGGCAGCCAGTGAGGGCCTCAACTATAAGGAATTAGAAGAGTCCATGTCTAAACTGGGTCTGGACATTAAAAAAATTCTTGTTGATCCGGATAAAAAGTTCCGGCAGGCCTACTATGTGGACTTTGATAAAGTTTTCTACAGTGAGATACTGTTCCAAAGATCCTGATTAGATTCACTGCTTTGCGTTGCAGCTGCTAGTCTGAAAGAAGTCCAGACTGAGCCTGGTTTCACCCGAGGCGATAAAGCACGTGCTTCAAAGCTCTATGCCATCGCCAAGGATATGGACGGTTTGGATCGGGTCCGTTTTAACGGCCTGGACTACCGGATGCTGCGAACTGAGTATGGAAGAAGACTTCCTTTGGTTGCAGGTGGACTTTTGGAAGAGGACGGTATTACTGTTCTGTGTTCCAGAGACCTTGTAAGAAAGGAGGAAGCCGGTGATTAAGGACAAGCTTTTGGTCAAGTGCCCATTCGTTCATACGATGGAGCAGTTGGAAACAGTAGACGGTCGTGAGATCTTTAAGCTAAAGATCGGACATATGCGTGCAGACTATGCAAACGGCAGGTGGTACAACACTGTTTGGCCCTGCCATGACGAGCTTTGCACCTCCGAAATTGCAAAGGAGATCGACAATGTCTATGAGGAGCTGATCAGCAGCCAATGTTTCCCGGACCTTATGGCCTTGAAGCAATTCTGTTATAGCCATCCGGAAGCAGCTGTTGGAGAGCAGGACCAGGACGAGTACAACTTCTATCTTGTGGGACAGCGCTGTGATTTCTGGTTGAGGCTAATCACAAGAAACAACGATTACAACCTTTATCTGAGTGCTTTTACAAAAGCACCGGACAATGAAACAGAAGGAGTGTCATTATGAAAGAAAAGATTATGCAGATTTATAACAAGTACGGCGATTTCGTCTTTAACTGCGCAGTGCCCCATCTTATGGATCTGGGTGCGAGAACACTACAGAAGATGGATATTGAGGCACAGTGCAAAAAGCTGATCGAATCCACGCCGGATCAGGCAATCGTTAGTGGAGATGTGCAGGCAGATATTCTCCGTTGTTCTGCAGAGCTTGCGCAGCTGAAGATGAATGATATTCTCCGTTTCGTGCAGACGGATATGCGCTTTGTTGGCACCAGGATTCATCCCGGCCGGTTAATCAGCTTTGTCAGGAAGAAGACTGGTGCACGCATCCTGAATGCGGTGTTACCCGCGGAAACTACGGATGACCAGATTGATAAGATCCGTAGCCGTGTGGATGCCCATTGTCATGAGTTTCACCGCTTCGAGCCGAGTACCATTGTTGAGAAGTGTCTGCAGGAGGCAGGTGTTACCTGGGATTATCTCTATGTAGATGACGAGATCCCCGTCTGAGGACTATGCCATGGTACAAACAACCAAGTATGTTACCTGGCGTCAGCTTGAAGCAGGGATGGAGATCCATGGTTACAAGCAGGAGGGTAGAACTTGCTTTTGCAAAGGCATTGTTCAATCCGTTAATGCCGCATATGTAACAGTTCTTCTTTGGGGCACAACACTGGAACGGATACCGTCGGAAGAGACCATGTTCGATGTAGAAATGTCCCGTGCGGAGTTTGTGCACATCCATAAAGCCGGCGCCGTCGAGGTTATGTATGCATTGCAGCGGAATCTGGCTGAGTATGAGACAGGAGACCACGCCATGGACAACGGATGGATCCGGTATGACCCATATGAGATGGCAGCACATTGTAAAGACCGTCACATCAGGGTCGTTGGAGTTTACCGAGGCCTACCCCAAGTCAGAAAACATCATATTGATGTTGCTATTTGCTGCGAGCGGGAAGATGGCGGTAAGTTCTGGTGTCATGGCAGCGGACTGCTCCTGGACGGAATGCTGGAAGAGTTCAAAGAACTGCTTTCTGTTCCTCAGGAGGTGGTGCAGGATGGATAATCTGCCTACCTTCGAAGATCTGCGGATGCATTATCACACAGGTCGCTCATATCTGATTTCCGGAACCGGCAGGGATCGGAAGTATGGATATCGACACGGTGTAAAATGCAATCTTGGAGATCTGGAGGAATCGGATTGGATCCAAAAAGTGAAAGAGCTTATTCAGCGCAGCGGTGAGGAGCAATTGTACGATCATTTGTTGGAGTGGAGTAGGGAACACAATTTCGCCAAAGAATCAGAGAAGGAGCTGCGTGTCCGTGCTTTGGAACTGCATGCATCCCGAATCTTTGATGAAGAGCGATGGGTGGATTACCTTGCTTTCAACCGACGATACCGTCCGGAAGTTATAGATCCTTCCAGACTCAGGTGGATCCGAACAGCGTGCTGCAACAAACCAGCTCGAAAGACCATCAAATTGATCGAAGAGATCTACGATAAAAGGACCTGCTGCCCGATTTGCGGCAGATGGTCCTTGTTCGAGGTTCTCACAAATGAAGACGCGCCGAAGTAATGGCAGCAATTATCAGACGGAGTAGGGAACTGCTCCGTCTATTTTTATGATAAGGAGAATGCATATGAAAATTCCGAGAAACAAGATCACTATCGTTCGACGGCCCAAGGTCACTCCTGCCAAGAAGTCCGATACAGTCTCAGTCTGTGGGATCCGGTTCTTCTCTTTGGGACCCAGTATCGTACTTCGTATCCGGGTCACACCCGGCGCAGGCAAAATGGAGGTGTCCCAATGAGCAGTGAGATCTTTTACACCAGGGGCTTTATCAAGGTAAACGAGTTCATCATTCCGGTGGCTAACCATGGCGCATCGAACTGCTTTGATATCAGCCATTGCGGCAGAGAAATCCCGGAGCGGCACTGGTCGGTTTTGAATTATCCTCATAGAGAGAAGATCCTTCATACCCGTGACGAAATGGAATCTGTCGCGAGGATCTATGAGGAAGCCAACACCAGAAACAGAGGCGGTACCCGAATCAGCTGGAACAGAGCTTTTGATGTGGGTGAGTTTGGGAGATGGATCCGCAAAGGTGTCCATATGTCCAAAACAGTAGAGGAGTATGTATCCTGGGGTAATCAGATCTTTGTGATTGATTACGCGGACGATTGGAAGTTATACCCCGCCAGAACCACGCAGGAGCTTCTGGATACCCTTAAACGCTTCGAGGGATCTACTGATATCGGTGTGATATTTGGGGATAAACGCAAGCTCTACAGGCCCAAGAAAGCAAAGGGGTGGCGCTCATGAAAGAAACTAGAGAAGACCGCTTCCGTCGAATGGCGGAGGCAAGGGTGAACAAACTGCTGCATATGATGAAGCTTCTTGGGAATTTGTCCAACAACAGTGTGTATAGCTACACAAATGAGCAGTTGGATGAAATCTTCAACGCCCTTCAAAAGGGATTGAACGATGCGAAGTTCCGGTTCCGTGCTTTCAGCAAACGTGCTAAAAAGCGATTCTCGCTCAGAGAGCCTTATGTGCCAGCCTATGAGAAATACCCGCATGTATGCGTTACGCTTCCTGATGGCTCCATGCTGATCGGCGCCGCCTATGAAGGTGATGACTATCCATCGATCACGATGTACTGGCATCCGTCTGGTGAGGAACGGGAGCATCAAATCGGCTTTACGGAATTTAATCCTGACAGAGAACCTGGCCACCAGGTCTGTGTCGCAGCTTACCAGTCCCATCAAGAGGACACAACATATTACGCGCCCTATGAGGCAGAAAGGAAAAACGATGAGTAATCATAGAATGTACAACACTGTCAAACTGGAATGGGACAGAGTTGCTGTATGTATGGAGGAAATCCTTGGCATGGTCCTTGCAACGAATATCCGCTGTGAGGTACATTGTGAAGACAAAGACTATATGATGTTTGCCATGGCAACAGAAGGAGAGGACCACCACTGTATCTTCCTCCGGGATAGCCGCTGCATCATTCACGAAGGAAAACCTCGCGTGTGCAAACTGTATCCCTTTGTCGCAGGTCCGGCAGATCACGGCGGTTTGGAATACTTGCTTAGTACTGAGAAGCCTTTCCACTTCAAAGGACAGCGCATTCGAGCCAAGGCTTGGATGAAAAAGTATTTGACTGACGAGGATCGGGAGTTCATCGAGGTGGATGCCGCATCTGTTGTGCCTATCGCAAAGCTGCTTCAAGACATACCGCCCAAAGAACAAACAATAGCCTTGCTGCACTTTATCCGATTTAAGTATTCAGATTTTGATTTGGATCAGCCTTTCGTTCCACAGTACAAGCGGAACATGGCGAAGTTGGAAGCTGTGCTGCAGCAAATGATTACGAATGGAGGCAATGCCTAATGAAAGTATCCAGAGTGTTGTATAATGACGACGATATCCTTGCTCGGGGGCACCTGATTCGCCGTCTGTTTCACAGACCGGTCTTTTTTCCCTTTGAGAGGAAATGCGGGTTTGATTATCAGTACATAACCAGGAAAGATACTGTACTACCTCTTAAGGATTCTGTTGAAAGAAGATTTTACAAGACAGCTTATCCTGTGGGGACGAAGATCAAGGTGATCCGTATGTTTGCTCCTTATCCGGTTCCGGATGGCAGCATTTGTGTTGTGGATATGGTAGACGATGATCCGCAGATCCACTGCACCTTTGAGAACGGGCGCCGAATTGCTATAAAACCGGGATTCGATGTATTCCGGAAACTCAAGGAGGATAATCATGCAGGATGAAAGAAACCAGAATCAGATTGTCCGAAAGGATGCACGGGATTGCTTTGTGGAAAGTCTGAATGATGCTTTTGAAATAGGGAAGACTCATTTCGCTTTTGCGTCCTATGACATGAGTAAGCCTGCCGGCTTTCGACAGACAAACTCAGTTCATATCTACATCAATGCAGATGAGTTCCTGGAGCTGTGTCGAAAGATCACAAGCGGCGAACTTCGCTATATGCTTCAGAGTAAAAAGCAGAATCGGGACTCCACCTATTTGTACCAGCATCTGGGAGGAACCTCCGCGAAAAAACTTTATCGGCAGGGAAGATCCAGGGCGGATGGCAAGAGCTTGTCCAGAACCGTACAGCTTCTTCCCAGCACAAAATCCGACTTCCTGTTTGTTGCAGACAGCGGCCCGGGTGAAGAGACCACCAAGGGACTTATCGTTCCTAAGTTTGGAAAGAACCCGGAAAACCATGTATCGGTCATGATGACCTATGATGCCTTTAGCGAGCTGATGCTCCTGACAAAAGCGCATTATCAGGCATGGCTTACGGCATGGTACATCCAGAACCCAGTAGCGAAACAGGAAAAGAAACAGAAAACACAGCAGCAGTCAAATACACCTGCTGAACGGCAGCCACCTGCACCTACTTATGGTGCTATGCCACTGTTCTAACCTCAGTTTGGGGGACACAGCTTTATGCTGTGTCCCCTATTTTATATACATAAAACGAGATCGGTCGTTCACACAGATGGGAGTGGGATGCTGGGCAATTACACCGATCGCAAAACCATCTGCGACAAGAGATGAACCACTTGCGACAATCGCATTGAAATATGAACCCCGCATTGGTAGGATTTATACGCAATAATGGCGTGCCTTGTGCAACGATATCTGGATTATCTCGAATATACAAATGTATTTGATGGGTGTCACGGATGTGTGAAAAAAGGGGGGGCTGTTTGATTGGCACGTATGCGTATGTTGTAATATTTGGAAACGCGATATAGAGACAAGATAATTCATATATCTTGCCGACTAATTAAGGATGTGATTATATGAAAAGAAAGTATTTACCGTTACACAGAATCGGAGCATTCTTTTTGTGCTTGATCCTGGCCTGTGAGTGTTGTAACCTTCAAGCTTTTGCACTTGTGAATGATGACACCGAAGATATCACTCAGGTATCCGTGCCTACTACTCAACTGGACGAAGACAGTACGTTTGAGTTAGTCAATTCAGACATCCAAACTGATGATGAATATGGTGCCGAGAATGACTATATGTCCGAAATTGCTATTTCTGATGTGGCATGGTATGAAGAAATCAATGGCGGTTCCGGCGAACCAGCATCTCCACTAGCGAGAGTTGACCAGATGGTCTACTTGACTCAGCGATGGTTAAATCAAGAGTATGGCGATGTACCAGGTTTTGGTTCGGTTACTGAAGATGGCCTTACCGGGTGGGACACAGTATATGGCCTGCTTCGTGCATTACAGCACGAATTGGGAATTACTAGCCTGGCGAATTCATTTGGCCCCTCCACTAGCTCTTTATATCAGCAAAGTCTCCTGTATCGTCAAGATGGTGTTACTGATAGAAAGTTTGCTATTTTGCAGGGTGCACTTTGGTGCAAAGGTTATTCTCCTGGTTATCATCTTTATGAGACTGAGGATGGTACCGTTGTTTTTGACGGAGTTTTTGATGAAGGTGTTGAACGTGCTGTCATTCAGTTAAAGGAAGATGCGGGCTTTATTAATCCCAATGGTGTTGTTACGCTTAATGTAATGAAGGCCTTAATGTCTATGGACAGCTTTAAACTGTTGAGTTCTTATGGCGGAACGGCAGAAGTCCGTGCGATGCAACAGAAACTGAATCGAAAGTATGAAGCATATACCGGTCTCACTCCGTGCGATGGTGTATATGGCAGAAACACAAACAAAGCTCTTATATATGCATTACAGGCCGAGGAAGGTCTTCCCACCAATATTGCCAATGGTAACTTCGGCAATACCACAAAACTTTGCTGTCCGGAAATCCCATACATAAGAAACTCCACGGCTGCCAGAAGATATCCTGGCACATCATCGAGTAGTTACTATTCGGCTAGCCAAATTGCATCTATTACCGAACTGTTGCAATTTGCATTACTTGTTAATGGATTTGATGTTGGAGAAATAGATGGAGTATTTGGCCCTGCAACGCAGCAAGCGTTACGCGCTTTCCAAAAGAAAATGTCAATTCCTCAAACCGGCAAGGCTGATAAAACTACTTGGCTGTCTTTGTTTGTCAGTTGCGGAGATACCTCACGATCGGCGAAAGCTGCAGACTGTGCAACCATACTTACAGCTGAGAAAGCAAAAACTTTGTATGACAATGGTTATCGCTATATCGGAAGGTATTTGACGGGAACATATAACGGCGGCATTAGTAAAGCAATTACGCGTGCTGAAGCACAAATTATCTTCGATGCCGGACTAAATTTCTTCCCGATTTATCAAACGTCAGCCAACAGTAATTCGTATTTTACTTCAGCACAAGGAACTAAAGATGCAAAAGCGGCTATTACCGCAGCCGCTTTATTAGGTATACCTGCAAACACAATTATCTATTTTGCTGTGGACTACGATTGCCTGGATTATCAAATTACTTCAAATGTAATCCCTTATTTTGAAAGTGTTCATGAGGTGATGAGTAACAGTATTTATAGAACAGGCATCTACGGAACGAGAAACGCTTGCACAAGAGTTTCCGAGAAAGGCTATGCATGTAGTAGCTTTGTGGGAGATATGTCTACTGGATTTAGCGGAAACTTAGGCTTTAGTATGCCTGACAACTGGGCGTTCGATCAGTTTTATACTACCTCAATTGGAAGCGGAAGTGGTTATCTTGAAATTGATAAAGATGGTTTCTCTGGACATGATTACGGCGTATCAAAGTTAGATGAACCCAAGCACATGGCAGAGCTTCCTAATATTACCTTTGGGGTCGGATCTATTGAATTAGAAGGCCCGGTTATAAATGTTTTGGGTGTAGAAACGTCTGTATTTAAAACTACATTCAATATGGATTTGGACTTAGATGAATTAATAGATTACGAGTACGACGTAAAAAAAGGTGTTTATAAAGTTACGGTTGGATTAGTTGAATCCGAGCGAGATCCATCACTGAAAACCGAAAATTATGCAGAGCTAAAGGAAATGATCAGGTGCTTTGGTGGACATACTACAACTACGACATGGAACAATTATCAAAAATTAAGAAGCAAGCTGAAAAAAACATCCTTTGATTTTGGATTCGATTTTGAAGGTACTATAAGTGGATATATTGAAATAGATGCCCAGACAAACGAAGTGCGAGAAGGCGGAGTGATTTTTGTGGCTGAGGCCGAGACTGACATCTCCACGCCAATATATCCTTGCATTTATTTGCGTTTTGAAATATCCGGTTCGCTTGAAACAAAGCTGTACTTTGAATTAAAAGAAACCGGACAAATTGGGCTTGATGGCTCCGTTGATTTTTCCGTGGGTCTTCAGGCAGGCATTGCAGCAGGAATTGAAAAAATACTGATGGCATATGCCGGAGGAAGTGGGACCCTAAATTGTAAGATTGATAATTTTTCCGATCCAATAAGCGAAACACTTGAAGCATCTGTTGATTTGGCAGTATTCCTAGAAATAGAAGCTCTTCTATGGGAAAGCACATATGAATGGAAATTTGCAGAGTTACAAATTTATCCTCAGACCAGAATGTCACAAGTGTCACTAATGGCAATGACAAGAGACGATCTCAAGTTTATTGAGCCGCTACAAGATGCAGTAACTTATAACATTAATCCTGTAACATACAAACCTAATGTGCAAAGATATTGTTCTCCTCGGATTGTGGGATTGGATAATGGGAAAATGCTTATGACATATATAGATGATTTATCATCTCGTTCTGATGAGAACAGAACGGTTCTTATGTATAGCATTTATAACGGAACATCGTGGAGCGTAGCACAACCCGTTCTTGATGATGGCACTATGGACTATGCACCAATTATGTACCCAGACGGAAACGGCGGAGTGCATATTGTATGGCAGAATTCAAAAACAGTTTTCGGTACAGATGTTACGCTTGATGAAATGTCAACCAATATGGAACTATATTATACACATTGGGATGGCAATACATTTTCTGGAACAGTAGCTCTTACAAACAATTCGGCATATGAAACCAATTACAATTTGATTTCCAATGGAAACAATGTCACAGTTGTTTGGCAACAGAATTCAGAAAATGATCCTTTCGCGCTTGAGGGTACTAACTCCATTCATAGAAAACAGTTAATTGGTGGGCTATGGCAGACAGAGGAGGTTATAGCTTCGAATTTACCTGTAGTCAACAGCATTGCCTGTTCTTATGTTAATAATAACAGCGTTGTTGCTTATTCTGTTAAAACAAATACAGATCTGTCTTCTGTCGATGATATGGAAGTATATTATTACAGTGGCACTGAATTGACTAGAGTTACAGAAAACAATACCTCAGACACTTCTGTATGTTTTTCGAATGAGGAATTATATTGGCTTAGCAATGGCTCCATTATGTGTATGACAGGTGGAGATACTGAGACAATTGAAGCTGCAATAACCAATCTTGCTGAATCCGTTTCTACATTTAAAGTACTGAAAAATTCTAACAATCAAAAAGCGATTGTGTGGGAACAAACGGATGAAAAAGCCCAATTCTATGGCGCTTATTACAATGATGCACTAGATGAGTCCGGCACCATCTCGCCTCTTACTGCAGGAAATGATGTGATCCGTGGATGGGATGCTTGTATGATGCCTACAGGGAAAATTGAATTAGCATATTGTGCTGCTGAAACTTTGGAAGAGGCAGCAAATGGTAGAACATATGGACAAATTGATTTGATTCAGCAAGAAGCAGAGGAGTTTTATGATGTTTCTATAAATCAGATTGTAACTTACTCTGACGAAGTTTTCGCAGGAGAAACAATTACTCTTAGTGTTGATGTATACAATAATGGTTCCATGGATATTTCAAGTTTTGATGTTGAAATTGTTGATTCAAACGGGAATATTGTTGAGAGTTGTGTACTAAATGAAACACTCACCATTGGAGGAAATGCTAATTTAGAAATACCATTTACCATTCCCCAGTCAATCTCTCGGGCAGATTATACACTACGAATAACACCACACGATGAGACGGATACCATGCTGTCGGACAATGAAACATCTTTTGGGATTGGATATGCTGATCTCGCTGTAAAAAATGTACAAGAAATTGATACTGATACCGGACGTCAGTTGCAAATTGCAGTAACGAATCAGGGATATGAGACAATTGAAGCTGCGCAATTGAAAATTTATGCTGGCAGTATCCAAGGGACTTTGTTAACCAATATTAATATTACAGAACTGGATGCTGGAGAAGAAGTTATACTGACTTACGATATCGCAGAAACTAGTTTGAACCCAGATCCTCTTAAGCCTAATCTGTATTATTTATTGCTTGTAACTGACTCAGATGAGGCTAATTATAATAATAACTCAAGAGATGTCTTTGTTCATGCGGATTGCGCGATTTCCCTTGTTGCGGGAAATGGTGGAACAGTGCAAGGTGCAGGCAACTATAATTACGGTTCTATGGTAACTATTTCTGCGATTCCAAATGAAGGATATATATTTGATGGCTGGTATGAAAATAGTAAACGTCTTGATAACCTTTCTGACGAATATACCTTCACTGCTTTCAGAAATCGCTCAATAGAAGCCAGATTTATTCCCAATGATATGACGATTACCGATGTTGAAATCCTTGGAACGTTAGAAACTGATAATGTTTTGGTTTTCTCAGCCAAGGCAGAGGGTGGTTATCAACCATATGAATGGGAGTATAAGATTTACAAAGGTGAAGATTTGTGCTATTCTGTAGACAGTTCCACTTTGGATTATTTTGAGTGGACTCCGACAGAGATTGGAAATTATACAATCGTCACATATGTTACAGACGAAACTGGATATACAGTAACATATTCAGAAGAGTTTTCTATCACATAAAGCAACTATAAGGGAAGTGGCATTAGCCACTTCCCTATAGCTCGTTTTATTTGATGTAAATTATAGGATACACTAAAGTGTTCAACGCAATGTTATAATATAAAGTAAACCATGGAGGGATAGAATTGGAAAAAAAGAATTGGAAATATAAAATTACAAGTGGACTGACGGGAGTTATCCTTTCCTTTATTATGCTTGCTATCTTTGGCGGCTTAGCAATTTGGTTTCACGTCAGTCAGAATCATGCAATAATTATTGGCAGAATATTAGTGATATTCGCTGCAGTTGCTTTTATCCTTGCTTTATACCGTGCAGTATTTTTCAAGGTGTTTATTGATAAAAACGGGTTCTACTATCAAACAGCTCCTGGCAACGGAAGATATTATCATTACTATGAAATTCGCAAAATGTGGATCAGCTCCGGTAATGAAACTAATGCACAACAAATGACCTATTGTAATTTTGAAACAAATGACGGTAAGGTTTCGAGATTTTTCTTTATGGGAGTAAACCTTGATGCAGTTGATTATTTGATGAATCGGGTTGAAGCTGTAGAAACCGCAGATAGTAGCAGAGCAACAGACGATGGTCGTAATCTCATCATTAGCGGTAAAGTTCAAGGCGGCATTAGAATTGCAGTCGTAGTTTTTATTCTTGCTATTCTTTTGTTGTTAGCAAAGTCACTTGCAGAACAAGGATTGCCGCCGATCACTTATATACTTCCGGTTGTAATGGCGGTAGTTGCTGTTGTGGTATTGGTTATCCATAATATGTTCTATAAAATACAGATTGAAAAAGACGGTTTCTATTGCCGCACGAACCCCTTTGACGGTAAATACTATCAATATAGCGAGATAACCGATTGCAAGTTGGTAGAAGAACGTAAAAAGTTTGGTTCTGTTCGTGGCAGAGGTGTTCGAAAAACACATTATTTTTACTATTTGGTTTTTACAGATGTAAACAATAAATCACACAGAATACTTTATAACAAAGCTCTGTTTGAACGAGAAATGATTATATTGGTTTCTCGTATAGAGCAAGCGCAAGGACGATGATGATGAAACGTAACACAATTATAAGGTTTGTGGCTCGGATAGTTGGAATTGTAATATTGATTGTTGGTATACGAATGATTGCCGAAGGAACGATAACCTATATCGAACAGCACCAACAAAATGATTGGGTTGTAATAGATGCAGAGGTTACAGATGTTTCAAGCCGACTCAGAAACACCAAGTCACAACACAAACAAAGAAGCACTGTCTATGATATTACTTACGCATATGAAGTAGATGGAGAAGCATATTCAGACGAAATAAGAAGCCAACCGACACCTCGTTTGGTGGGTGATGATATAAAAATCAAATATAATCCTGATGCTCCGGAGGAATCCACAACATCCTTGTCACCAAGCATAAGCGACCTGCTTGTGTTTGTTATCTTCGGCTTGATATTATCGACTTTGGGATTTTTCCTTTCTGGTGCCTTTGCTTTAATTCGTAAGTTGATTAGAAAAGGAAAGCCCGAAGTACAAGAGGTGCTACCGCCTGAAGAATATGTAGATCCTGATAACACGAAAAAACCCCCAAAAGCATTTGCTGTAACGTTAGTTCGTAGAATTATTTTTGCAGTAATAGCAGTAGCATTGATTATGCTTTCAATCAAGTTCTTCCCTGGAACGAACTCAATAGATGCAGAAGCGTTTTGTAAGGCCGCAGAAGCAGCCGGCTATACAACGACCGATACTACTGAAAAACTCCGTCAAGAATGGCGTGTGGGTTCTATGCTCGCCGAAGCAGTATCGTTTGACAACGGTACGATCAGAATGGACTTCTGCGTGATGGATACTGTAGACAGTTCCGAAAGTTTATATAATGGTATGACACTTCCAATAACTGACGGTGAGATTACGGATGACGGTGGAATCATACACGAGATCTGCTCAGCAGAAAATCAAACCAATTATGTAGCAAAAATTCGTATCAGAGATACTATTATCTATGTTTCTACTTTAAAAGAGTATAAGGATGATGTTGTTGAATTATTAACGTCAATAGGTTATTGGAAAAAATGAATTCCGTGAAATGAAGGCACACTCCTGCATATATAATGGAATAGAAAAGGGGTATGGCATTTTTGCCATACCTCTTTTCTATTGCAAAAAATATAGATTTATCTGGACTAATATGATACAATGCGTATCAGACCGATACGGAGGGGGTAAATAGATGTTATTATATAAACAAGGGCGATTCTATGCAGGGGGTATTCCCTTTGTGCTTCCGGATAATTCTTGCCTTGTGATCTTTGAAGCACAGAACTACTATGAGAACGGTTTGGAGATTACAGATCCGCAGGAAAGCATGGTGATCGACATCAGCCTAGACCATGCTGAACTTCCTTCCAAGGACTTCTTAGATAATAGCTCCCATATATGGGTCATGCCGTATCCTACTGCAGACTATCGGGACAACGAGGATCATACTGGGATTATTACGACAGTGTAGAGATTTGTGAAACCGGTGCCCATTTCAATAACGCATTCAAGGCAAGAAATCATGCTATGTGCGATAGGTCGGATCTGATCATCTGTTATGTGAAGGAAGCAGAGATAAAAGAAAGCGCAAGAAAAGGAACGAGCGGAGCATATGAGGCAATGCGATATGCCCGGGAAAAAGGCGTTCCGTGTATCAATTTAGCAATTCAGGAGGAGATAGAATGAAACGATATTATGTGCTCAGCTTTATTGCGGGGGCGCTGAGTATGTTTGTGGCTTTGGCGATTATAGCCAATGTTATTACACCCAATAGGTCGGAAGAACAAGAGGAATACGAACACATTGATTTTGTATCTGAGATCACAAGTGAACAGTGCTATATTTGTGGTACAGGAAGCGATTGTGAATACTGGGGCGAAGAGAATATTGCAATCCTAAATTTGAATTGCTTTAAGATGCTGAGATTGGAAATTAACCAGTATGATGACCAAGGGCAGATAATTGAGGAGCCATATGGATATATGGTCAAGGGCGGTTTATATGAAAACGATACATACATAAACTCCAGATCCCATCCGGATAAGGGGTATGCCACTGTGGAGATAACAAGTCTGGATTATGAGGTGGATCGGGAGCTGGTGCAGAAAAAGCTCTGTCAGACTTGTCTTGATGTGTTTAATAAAGACTGGTATTCCGGTGAGCCTCTGTCGGAGTTTGCAGTGATTGGTCTTAAGGATCGATCTATACATCCATTACAGGCAACAAGAGCCTGGGTTGCTGTAGGGCAATTTGGTGTGAATTGTGAGTATGAAGCTGATGGGGATATAGATATGTTGGTTCATTGCATTGATAACCGATATGGTGATCCGGAGCAATAAATAGCAAAGCGGTGCAGTTCATTCTTGAGCTGCACCGCTATTCATTATTCCTTAAATTCAGAGAACTGCTCTTTGTCCACACAACAGACAGGACACTCGAAATCCTCCGGCACATCTTCCCAAAGAGTACCCGATTCAATACCGGCTTCCGGATATCCCTTATCCTCGTCATACTCCCATCCACACAAATCACAGACATATTTCATAGTAACTCCTCCGTTTGACTAAAGACTGCTTCCTATTCGGTATACACAATTTCCACAGGATTGTCAACAGGGAAATGGCTATTTAAAGGATTAAAACTCTCACATTTGAAGATATTTTTCGTTGGTGTAAACAAAATGCCAAAAAAATGGCATAGTAAATGGCAAGGTTCGTGCCAATGACATGCAAAAGTAAATCTGTTATAATATTAGCGTCGAAAGGTGGGTCCATAGCATGGACCTGCCTTTTTTGATGCCATAAATTCTGTAAGGGAGCGATCGGAAAATGAAATTCTGTCCTTATTGTGGTAAAGAGCTGTGGGATGAAAATGCTGCGTTTTGTGCCGAATGCGGGAAGCATATCCCATCACGCAGCCAGAAAGAAGCTAAGCCGGAAACTGCTGAGGAAGTTGAGGCTGTGAATGATGCCGAGGAAACAAGCGCGGCAGATAATATACCTGAGGAGGCCCCATGCGAGGAGGAGTCGGTGCAAGGAGATGGGTATGACGGCTATTATGATGATGTGATCCCGGACGATTATGGGCACTTGCGTTCCAATGTTGATAAAGAACTTATCAAGAAGATAATTGTCCTGGGAATTAGTGTTGCTCTCATTATCGGAGCTTGTGTGGCGATTATGTATATTTTGTAAGACGGTTGTAAATTGGCACCTTGCGTCGTGTAATATGGTCGAGGTGATAAAAATGATTTATATTTCCAAAGGTATCGTAAAAGAGAACTCCACAGAGCAGCGGGTGACCGTTTGTTATGGGGGCGGAGAATTTGTTCTGACAGGTAACGAAGCGAGAATTTGGCTGGACGGTAGATATGGCATCACGCAGATCTCGGAGAATGCTGCAGATAGCCAAATTGGACATCTGCATAGAATGGGTCTGGTAGAAACCGAATACGAAGACACTGCAGTAGCAAAGTACCGTCTGCTGACCAAATGTGTCGTTGTTCCGTCTAAGAAAGTCGGATTTGGTGTTTTTAGAAATCAGACTGAGAAACAGATCCTCCTCTGGCTTCGGAATGCCGGCATCCGGTTAACCACTGCGGAATTGGTCTATCTGATTGACCGGGAGGTTAAACCGATTAAAGAACTGCTAGGGGTAGACAACCGGCAGGCACTGATCGAGAGAATCTACACCAAAGGCACGATTGTAGATAATATTCTGGAGAACCAAATGGAGAGGGCGGTATTCCGCGATGATATCGTGAAAGCATTGCTGTCTCTGGTTGCAAAGAAAAGACTGGTGGTGCTGTAATGAAATTACTGATAGCCTATATCAAGCAGCTCCCTGATGCACTGCGGATGCAGCTGCTCATGCGCTTGGGTAGTGGTGCAACTGCGCTGTTACTGTTCGTGGTTGTATGGTTGCTCAGCGGTGAGTTTACTTTTGCATTGCCTTGCCTGATTTTAGCGGTGTTTTTGCTTATAAACAGTTGGTCGCTCTTCCGTAATGTAATTGTAGGAGACTATCTCTGTGTTTCCGGTCCATGTGAGGAAGTGGAACGCACCGTTCTTCGCAGACGGATCAAGTCAGTTACGGTAAGGCTGGGGGACAAGCTGGTTGTAATTCCTATTAAACACAGGGTAAAAAAGCTGATTGTGGGAACAAATGTTACCCTCTACATATCCGAAAAAACACCGGTATATGAAAAGGATGGACTGTGTCATATCTACGAATACTTAGCTGTCTCGTTTGGGATACAGCGGATTGCGGACAAACTGGACAAACTGGGAAAAATGAAACATTGACGAACGCAGAAAAGTATGCTACAATATCTATATAAGTTTCTCGTTTGGTTCGGCCAAACTTAGTTTCGCGTTACTTAGTGTCAATTAGTGCGCCTATGCGCATTGATTGGCACTTTTTTTATTTCCCGGTTTCGTCCTGCAAAGCAGGTTGAAATAAATAATTTTTTGTGTGCAGGTAACACCTGCAGAAAGGAGTACCCCATGTTATTGAGCGTATTTGGAACCAATGTCGTCGTATCCAAAGGATATGAAGGCAAACCCGCCCTCCGGTTCGGAGGAGAGAACAACAGCACTGTTCGCTTCCGTGTCGGCTGTAAGGTCTATGACTCCAATGCCGAGAACAACGCCCGCTGGATCAATCTTTCGATGAAGGCTTTCGGAAAGGTCTGCGAGCAGATCAAGAAGATGGACCTGAAGGATGGATCCTGGATCAACTTCATCGGTCGTTTGGACGAGGACAAGTGGGAAGACAAGGAAAGCGGCGATACCAAGTCGCAGATGGTCATTATTCTGGATAAGGTCGAATTCGCCGGTGGCGGAAGCGGAAAATCCAAGGATAAGGATCAGGAAGCAGCACCCGGTGGGTATGGTATGACTGGTGGTTACGGAGCACCTCCTGCACCCGGTGATTACGGCCCTGTGGGTGGTTATCCCGGTAGTTATGGTGCCCCTGGCGGCTATCCCGCACCTGGTGCATATGGCGCACCGCCTGCCAACAACCCGGCTGCACCTCCTATGACTCCACCGCCTACTCAGGCAGCACCTCCTGCAGGATTCACCGGCTATGAGAGCTTCGGTGGAAACAACCTGTTCGATATGAAGTGAGGCAAAAATGAATAGAGCGTTTTAAAAGCGCGCATGAAACACGACACCATTGTGGATCATGTGCGCTTTTTTGCGTTCGAGGGAGGAAGCTATGGTCAACCAGACATTTGCAAACCTCTCCATATCGGATAAGCAGACGAAGCTACGCATTGCATTGCGGAACAAAACCAGTGATGCACTGACGGAAGATGAACTGCAAGCCATTATGGAGAATGTGAATCTGGGAAGACAGTATGTCATCTGCCCCTGTTTTGATATCTGTGGATTCTTTCAGAAGCTGCCAAGGTCTGGTACCTTGGCCAGCTTTCTGATAGGCAAGGAGAAGATGCCGCATACCAATTTGCAGCTTCTTCTCTATACAGCTATGTCAACACAGGAGGCAATCACGGTTGTGGTGGATACGAAGCGCGAGAAATCTGAGCTTCATATCCTTCTTCCCAGAGACCGAAAATTGAAAGGAGAATTATCTTGAAAAACAAGGAATGGAAGAAGCACGTTGCTTTTGAAGCACTGGTACTTCTTACCGTAGTGCTTGTGCTTACTTTTATATGCCGACTCTGGCCGCTGATCTTGCTGGCGATTGTTGGTATCATCATTGCCGCACTGCGGCTCTTGTTCCTGTCTTCCAACAAGGTGGAGGTTGTGAAGCCTATTCTTGCACTGCCGGCTCCTAAGGAAGAACCTAATGAAAGGGATGTAAGGGATATGGCTTATGCGGTAATTATGAACAGGATCACGCTAATGGTCACCGGCTCATTCCCGGATGCCAGATGGATTTGGGCGGAACCGGATGCCCGGCGTCGAATCGAAAACGGTGAGGATGTATACATCCTGCTCAACCGTGCTGGCGGATATCGGAAGGCAAAAGTGCGGATCGTTAATCTGCAGGTACAGGAGATCGTCTATTCCTTTGATTCTCAAGATGAACAGGAGGATATCCTAGTGGATCCTACGGAAGACGATACCGATTCGCCAGATACCAACGACCAGCCAGAGAATTTCGAGCTGATTGCCTATGAATGGGTTGAATCCCACATCATTGAACTGAATGATCGGTGCAATGAGGCAATCGGGGAAGGAAAGAATGTGGTTATTCTTACCGCAGAGGAATTACCGGACCCCAAGAGCTGGGAAGCAATATGTGAAGAACTGATCCGTGCCGAACTGACCGATATTGTCTGTGGCCCGGAAGGTATCATTATCAATCTCACGCAGTGAACTGCAGAAAGGAAAGTATTATATTATGGCAGCCTCATTTACCAATTTGTTTGCGTTTAACAGGTCTTTGCCTAGCCCTTATGACAGATTATCCAGCAAGAAGGTAAGCGTCTCTTCTAAGTATGGTTCCGGCACGGAGGCGACGCTCTCCGCCGCAGTCATCAAAGGCATTCATGCCGTTTGCAGATGCCGGCAAGGAACAGCAGAAGGTGCTGTTGGTACAATCGATCACAAGAATGTGTGTGAGTATAAGTCTTCCAATCCGGAAGAGTTCCACATCATTGTGCATGACAGTGCCACCGGCAACCTGATGGGCAGCGTCTTCCGCAAGGATGACGAGACCTTTGCAACCTATACTGCCAACAGTGCAAATCGGGATGCAGCAGCGATTATGATGGCGATGTATCCTACCTTCATGAGCGATTCCGAGTTTGAAGACACATTCGTGGACTACTACGATGAATTCATCAAGGGTCTTCCGGATCTGACGAAAGCTTCGCAGCTCATGGGCGTTCTCTGTGACAATGTTTATCGCAGAATTAAGGATGATACCTGCCCGGCCCACATTAATGTTACCATCGACAATGCAGGCAACTTGATGCGGGTCTCCCAGGTGCATCTGGATTCCGGCGCATTTACACCCAAGAGTGTCACGGCTGGAGAATTTACTATCTTTGCCAAGACGGGACCGGCAACGATCCACCGGTTGAGTACCATCATTCCCCATACTGACTTTGTTGGTAAGTATGTGATGCAGAAGCGGACCTTGAGTCCTGCTGAACAGGCATTGGTTCCTGTCCTTCCTGCGTGGTACATCATCCCGGAGGAAGTGGTAGACATCTGCAAGCACGCCCAACACACAACCGGAAAAGCAGCTCAGATGCGAAACTTTATGCTTCGTGGACCTGCTGGTACCGGTAAAACGATGGGTGCCCGGGCAATCGCTGCAGGACTCGGTTTGCCTTACATGAAGTATACCTGCAATGCCTCCACGGAGATCTTCGATTTCGTCGGTCAGATCTTTCCGGATTCTGAGGGTGGTTCAACCGGCAATGCGCAGCTGGATGCTGAGAAAAAGCAACTGGATGCTATGGGCGGTATGACCTATCCCAATGTGGCTAAGCTTATGAATATGCCGGACCTTACCGATATGGATTACGATCCTGCCGGTGTTTACAAGGCTCTGACCGGTATTGAAAAGGCTGATGCCTGTACGCAGGATTGTATGGCAATCGTTATGGAACGGGTCATGGAGAAGGTCAAGGCACTGTCCAAGCATGCTGAGAATGCCGGATCGCAGGGTCAAAGCTTCACCTATGTGGAAACTGATTTCCTAAAGGCGCTCAAGCACGGCTATGTGGTCGAGATCCAAGAGCCGACGACAATCATGCAGCCTGGCGTTCTGGTAGGCCTGAACTCTCTTCTGGAGCAGGAAGGCTCTATCACATTGCCCACAGGCGAGGTGATCCAGAGACATCCGGATACAGTGGTGGTCGTTACTACAAACGTAACTTACGAAGGCTGCCGAGGCCTGAATCAATCTGTCATTGACAGAATGAGTTTGGTGCGTGATGTAGAGCTGCCTTCCAACGAGATCATGGCTGAGCGTGCAATGAGTGTTACGGGTGCTACAGATGAAGTGATGGTTTCTCAAATGGTTCAGGTGGTTACCGACATGGCTGACTTCTGCCGTAAGAACGGAATTTCTGATGGCTCTGTCGGTATGCGCGGATTGATCAACTGGATCCAAAGTGCAGAAATCACAGGCGATGTATATCAGTCTGCTCTGTATACCATCGTCAGCGGTGCTTCTGCCAATGACGATGACCGGAATTCATTGATTGCTTCCGTTCTGGAACCGATCTTTGCTCCGAGACATGCCTCTGCAACGACTTGATCTGACTTGGAGGTAATATTATGGCAAGAGTGAATCACAAAGTGCGACACGTTCTGTATTAAAAAGGTGCAGCATGTTATATAATGAAAAGACCTTGTTCCGGTTAAGGGACAAGGTCTTTAAAGAATTCACTGTAATCAACTTTGAAGATTTGTTGTAGGAGAACGAGATCAGTAGCAAAGATGTTGGCTCGTCCTTGTTCGATGTGTCCATACTGTGTTACGGAGATGCTACGGCCCAAAAGGTTTAGCTCTCGAACGACATCAGCCTGGGACATATCACAGGATATACGGATCTGTTTCAGGTTATGACCGAAACGATTGTCCACTAATATCTTAGCCATCAGATTCATCTCCTTTCACAAAACCTACTATGTAGTAGTCTTTTCCTTGATTATACCGATTCTGTATGATAATATGCCTACTAGGTAGTAGGCTATAAAAAATAAGGAGGCTAATCCTATGGAAGAAAAGCAAAGACAGCAGGAAGTAAGTCGCATATTCCAATGGTTTGCACAGAATCCCAGTACGGTGGAGGATATCCGCAGCGAAGACGGTGTTGTGGATACGGAAACTGCTTTGGGGGTATTGGAAAAGCTCCGTGAAGACAAAATGGAGTATATGATTCCTATTTTTCTGGCTAACACAAACAACGACCGCGTGATGAACAGGGTAATCAAGCGTTTCACTGCAGAACTTCTGGCAAAAGCTTTTGAAATTGATGGAATGGACAAGACGATTGCTCGCCTCATTGACATAGCAAAGGAAGAAATGCAGTAACAGTGAATTCGATAGCATAGAACTGATGATCTGAAGGATGGAATGATGGGGTAACGCCCGAAGGCATCCTCCCTGAGACTCCGACTGGCGCATTACGCGTTAGAAGCTCGGTAAAGTCGGCAGAAAGCAGCCGTAGTGCAATGCACCGAAATCTGCGTATGCAGTGCTGCCTATATGCCGGGGGTCTACAAAATACCCATGGTGAGAATGGCGGAAGCCTGACGAACCGGCGAATGAAAGGGTCTATATTCACACAGGCAGAAATGCTTGGGCGCAAACGCGCTGATGGTGTGGTTTAGTAAGATGTTGTGTATGAACCACCATAGGGCGTTACAGGCGCCCTCCAGCCATCAGGCCCATAGCTGGCACCTAAAGGTATATGCATAGGTAAGATCATCGGAACGTGGAAAGGTATCCGGTGGAAACACAGACTGACGAAACCAATAAGCAGTCGAACGGATACTGAGAGCAGTGGCACGACCTTAGAAGGCTTTGTAATGAAGCTGGAGGAACAGCCACCAGTCGAGTAATCGATGGAACGCCGTGTGCGGTGAAAGTCGCACGCACGGTGTGGACCGGGGGAAAATCCGGAGAGGAATCAAAGGATTACCTATCGGTATCAGTTTTTACAGCTCATGAATGAAAAGCGCGGTAAGATCACCGATAAGCAGTTTTTCACCTCCCGGCTCTTTGCCGGCAGGCTGGAGGAGATGGCTGCCGCGCAGAGCAAACGACATCATTATAGCAGACGGGTTCATGTGGAGCTTGTTTGGCAACCCAACAATCCCGATACAGCCAAAACGGACAACTCTGTCATTTGGATCAACTGCGGTAATCCCGTGGTTACCAAAGTCAAAGGAAGAGTGAACCGTTACTGGATCATCATTGGATTGTTTGCTCACGAGCTTGGTCATGTCCTGTTTACAGATTTCTTAGCGAGCTTGTCTTACAACCGTGCGATGGAAGCCTATCGTTGGTATCCGGAGCCACCTGTCATTCTCAAATCTGCAGATGCGAGAAATGAGAAGGATATGTGGGAGTACATCAAGGATAGTACCGACAACCGGGATGCTGTGATCTACATATCTCACTTTATCAGTAATGTTCTGGAAGACGGATTTACCGATGACCGAATGCTCAAGAAGTTCCCAGGCACACTTGGTATGGGCCTTCAGACTTATCGGGATCTTCGGATATCCATGCTTCCCACTGTAACAGAGATGATTGAGGAGGAGAATGACGGTGACCGGCATATCTTTGATACGATCCTTCAGAACATCCTTTCCTATGTGCGCTTTGGACAGATCAAGTACGGTCACGAACCGCTGAGTGAGTTCCGGATCAAGTCAGTTTTTGAGCTGATCAATGAGCTTGACCGTGCGGTAATCACTAATTCTGCCAAGGAACGGTTAGGGGTCGTCAATCTGATCCTGATTCGGTTCTGGGAACAGATTAAAGATTACTGCGAGATCGTCAAGGATCGGATGAAGGCGGAGGCGGCTGCCGGAGCTGCAGCGAATATGCTTGCGGCTATGGCAAAGGCTACCGGCGCGGTTGGCGGAGCCACTGCAATTGCAGTTGGTAACACCGGTTCTTTGGTTGAAGGCGACGAGGAAGAGGAATCTTCCTCCTCTGCAGAACGGGCAGCCTCTCGCGAGGATGCCGAAGAGAATGCAGGTGAGCAGGAGGATAACAGCTCCGGCGATGTCTCCAATGAAAAAGAACAGCCCGGTGGCGGAGCGAATGCCGGTATGGAAGGCGGTTCGGCCAAAGCCAGCGGAGGTTCGGCGAAAGGAAAGCAGAAAACAACGGATCAGGAAGGCGGCAGAATTCCCCTGAAGCATACCAGTAAGGTATTTGCTCCGGTAGGAGGCACAGTTACCCGAAATCCCTCCTATGAGCGTGAAAAGTATGAGAAGGCAGCCACAGATATTGAGCGTGTGCTTGATAAGATGGCTGAAAAAGCTGCGTGTGCTCACATGGAAAATGAGCGTACTCGTGCGCTGAACGAGGCCGCGCAGAACATCTCATACGGCAACATTCACGAAGGTGTGAATATCCGGGTCCACCGGATCAACAGCGTGGATGAAGACCTGATTGACGATTACAACCAGGTCGCAGCTCCGTTGCTTGCTATTTCCAGACAGCTTCAGAGAAGCTTGACTACACAGCTCCAGGATTACCGCAAAGGCGGAAAGATGACCGGCTTGCTTATGGGCCGAAGATTGGATTCCCATGCTCTGCATCGGATGGACGGTAAGATTTTCACAAAGAACAATCTGCCAAACGAGACGCCTGAGCTTGCGGTGGGACTTCTTCTGGATGAATCTGGATCAATGCATTCCTACGACCGTTGCACCTACGCCAGAGCTTCTGCAATCATTCTGTATGATTTCTGTACCAGTCTGGACATTTCCGTTATGGTCTATGGCCATAGCACAGGATCCAACTGTGTGGATCTCTACTCCTACGCTGAGTTTGATGCTATTGACCGGGATGACCGCTACCGTATGATGGATATTGCCGCCAGAGGAAGTAACCGTGACGGTGCTGCGCTGCGATTTGTTGCAGATCAGCTTTCCAAACGACCTGAGGCAGTCAAGATCCTGATTATCGTATCCGACGGTCAGCCTGCGGATACCGGCTACTACGGCACAGCCGCGGAGGAAGATCTGCGTGGAATCAAACAGGAATACCAGAAAAAGGGCATTCTGTTTGTGGCAGCAGCAATCGGTAACGACAAGCAAAACATTGAAAGAATTTATGGTGATTCCTTTATGGACATCACAGATCTCAACACCTTACCCGTAAAGCTGACATCCTTAGTCAAGCGACATATCCGGGTATAATATTACGAGCGGGTAGCTGCATTGCAGCTGCCCGCTTAGTCTATCTATCAGAAAGGGTAATTATATTATGCATTTTCATTCTTTGATTCCAGTGGAAATTACCACAGTCAATGAAGATACTGAAACAGACTTGCAGATCGCTACTGCAATTGCTTTCCTGGAAGTTCTGTTACAACACACCAAAGGCAATATCTTTGCGCAAATTCAACTGGAGCGTCTGAAACGGCTGCGGAATTTGTTTTCGAGAGCTGTGGATGAAGCGGTGGTTACCGCAATGCTTCCTTACGACGAGAACTCAGAGGACCCTAAGTATCAGGAGTTTGAAGATCATACAGACAGATTGAAGTATGAGTTCGAGAACGAAAAGGTAAACTGCATCAAGATGCCTGATGGACGCATTTTTGAGGAAGACCATCATGTGGTTCGCAACAAATATGTGATCCGTGACGGTAAGGTATGCTCTGCAATCGCAGGCCCTCTTGGGCATATCAAGCGTACTAGAAAGAGCAAAAAAGCAACCGCACTTATGATGGTACCCAGAACGAAGGTCTACAAGAGCCTAAAGGAGTATGCTGAAAGAGGATGCTATGTTCCTTTTAACGAGAAATATCAGGCATATGGCTATACCTATAATCCAAACGGCAGGTGGGACTGGTACGAAATCGGTGGTCGTTGGCCCGGTACATTCCTGGTCAAGGATGACCTCGGCTACATTGATGCCGATATCAGTGAATCCTGGAAGGCATCGTTTCCTGCACCGGATGGATATATTTGGGTCGATGCCGCACGCAAGAAGGATATTGCATGGGATGTTATGCGCCAGTGGCACACCGACAAAGTGAAATCGGAGTATGCTGAGCTGCAGGCCATTTTTGCAGCAGGTCAAGATATTCCTCAGCGCTGTCTTATGGTTACAGAAGAGGGGATCCTGCATTTCGGTGAGTGTATCTTCCATAAGAACGATACGCTGGAAATGCATCTGTCCAAGTTTGATATCTCTCCTGCGTATAAGTATCCTGTCAATTTCGCGGATGTCATTGCTTCGGATAAGTGGCATGAAAGCTACCAGTATGAACGCAGTAACCCAAATGATTTGGAGGAAGCTCGCAGACTGTGGCACAGAATACAGGATGATCTCATCGATGCACTGGATGACGAAACTGTTCTGGTCAGTGTTGACTACCATACATGATGGAGGAATGAAATATGGTTCTGAAAGAAAAAGCACAGCCATTCCTCTTTGGTGAGAAACTGTACTGCGTCGGAGATCTGGTGTACGCAAACCAGCATAGTGTGTATGAAGGCTTGTTCGGCCATATCATTGAGATCCGGGATGGGGAGGATAAGCTAACAGGTTCTTCTGAACCCGAGATGGTTTGTACCTTTAACAAACCTGTGCTTCCGGATGTGATCCATTGTCTCGAAAGGAGAATATCCCGAAGAGACCGGCAGCCCAAAATGCTGCACGAAATTGAGCTATCAAACGTGATACTATCCCCAGAAGAGGTTACGGTTATTGAAGACGAGAACCCTGAAAGTTTTGATGTTGGTTGTTTCCGTCTAAATGTGGAGTGGATCATAGATGGCAGCAAAAGTTCCTTTTCCTTGCTTTTCTCGGATTATCTGGCAGCAAGGAAACGCTTTATGGATATGCTGGAAACCGAAATCAAATCCGGTTGCATTGGCGCATGGAGCCAGTGCGACGAGTTTTTCGTGAATTGCGACAAGGAATGGTTTGAATGCTGGCTTGTCGGTCAGTGTGATTCCAATCATTACCGAATCGCTTTGGATCATGAGTGCCTTCGGTTGACGGGTGATGCGGTGCAGGCAATTGGTCAGCTTTATCTTGATCAACAGTTCCGGAAGGATTTTGCGCTGCGTATATCCGAAGGTGAAGCGGCAAATAGGCTTTCCGAAGATGTGCAACACCATATTTTTGAAGATCTGTGCTTTCCGTATTATGTGAGAAAAGCTATTAAGGAATGTCCTTCTTTTAAAGAAGCATATCAAGAGGTACTGGATGTGGCAGCAAGGTATATGATGATTCATAATGCAGAGCGTGCCAATAGACCGTAATGTTATCAGGCGAAATATGATGCGCTGGATTCTGACTGTGAAGGAAATGGATCCGATAAGTGCAGAACATGCCTGTGTTGCGAGAGCAGGGAAGGCGGTGAATCCAATGAGTAATCCTTACGAATTCACCATTGCAATGGCGATTGGTGAAGTGGTTACCTCGGAAGTGGACGAAAGACTTTTTAAGCTTCGCTTGGGTGCTCTTGGGGAATTCAACGGTCGTCTTCGTGCGTATGAGAAACTTTGCTACATAGCAGAGCTGGTGAACCCTATTGCTGAGAAAAAGTGTGCATTGATTCTGAAGGCAACTTCTAAAGCGGAAATGGATAAGATTCTACCCCCCCACTGTCCGCACTATGATGGCAGCAAATTTGTTCCCGACGTGTATAACATTCCGGAAGAGGAATTGATTTGTTGGAGCCAGACATCCTTACAGGCCCCCTTGAACCAGATTGGACATGAAAGGTATATCAGCCTGTTCCGTTGCATCTTTCCTGGCGTGCTTGAAAAAACACTTCCGCCGCATTTACTTTCGCGAATGGGAGGTGCTAAGCAATGAGTTATGAATCCTGGCATAATTATGGATACGGAATCATCACCACCACACTGGAAATAGACAGTGTGGAGCGTATTGAGGCGCTGCTCTCTTTAGCTCCCGAATACCAGGCGGAGATCCATCAGCGGTTTGAAGATTGTGAAATCACAGAACCCACCGTGGATGATTACCTGGAATTCGATCAGGACTATAACCTTGGCATTGCCACGATCCTGCGCATTGTGATTCAGGAAGCAGAAAAGATTGAGTTTCTGGCCTGTGATGACTGTCACTGTCAGCGGTTTTTGATGTATCCTAAGTTATATCCCTGGCAGATGCAAGAATCTGATTGGGATGTGACGAAGGAGAGGGTGGAGGAGATCCTGAAAAAGTATGTATCCATTGTGTCCGATACCGAACTGGAGATCGACTACCAGGAAGCGGAGAACGGAGGTTAATACTGAGGGTGCAATATCATTAAAGGAGCTTTGTAAATATGAGCCTTAGGATGTGGAATGATGAATACTATCATTCCACATCCTAACAGAAAAAAGAAAACGATGGACAGCATCCGTTTAAATGACAAATTGTGAGGAGCAACATATGATACAATGAATTGATTTCGCACAGAATCTATTGGGTATGGCAAGGAAAGTGGATGGATATAATAATGAGTAAAGACGATTAGCCAATCTTCATCGCGAAGGTGTAAAGCATCGGATAGAATCATTGGAGACATTATACGGGGAGTTTTGGTTTATCGCAGAGCAAGCATCTATTATTTTACCTTTAAAAAGCTGTCCGATTCGGATTTAAAGCCATAATCCATTTTTTGTGTGAAATAATTGCAGATTTGGGGGTGAAAGGGAAAAAATGGTTGACAACGAAGGTAAAGTGGTGTAGAATGGAGGCAATTGGTAGTGGTAGCTGTCATCAAGACGCATGCTCATATCAAGAGTCCTTGGTCTTTTGGGACAAGGACATTTTTGTATTTCAATACAAATGACGAGATAGAAAGAAAAAAGAGGTAGCACATGGCAATGGCTAAATGCAGAAAAGCGCAGCTTAGGCAGCGCGAATTGAACCGAAAACTCGACGAAATAGCGGCAGACAGAGCAAAAGAGCGGAGAGCTGCTAATAAAGTTTCTTACTGTATGCATACGCCGAAGGAAGCCTTGCGCGAACTTGGTGAGAGGTCTCGGTCTCGATATTGATTATCTAATTTTGAAAAGCAGGCCTAATTCTGTGAAGTTAGGCCTGCTTTTTTGATTAAATCCTTACTATGTTGAAATGCTGTAGGTGCGAACCATATGAGAAAGAGAAACATCCCATTACTAATTGCCGCAATAACTGTAAGCATATTATTGGCACTGATTATTCTCTTTGCCTGGGCGTTGCTTTGGTGGAAGTTGTTCGCCCAGAATATGCCAGATTCGTTGATTACTATTGTACTACGATGGATAAGGAGCACCGATTTTGCAAAGGAATTTATGAACGGGCTACGGCAATTGCCGTTTTATAATGCATGTTGCTCTGTTGCTCGGGATTCAGATGGGACGCTTGAGCCATTAAAGTACTTCCTCGGACTGATGGGCTGCGTTAGCTTTGTTGTGGGTGCAATTAATGAAGTAAAATCAACACGCAGTTTTGGAATGCTGATGAGAGACGTAATTGATTATGTCTTTCCGTTGCATTTGTTATTTCAAACATTGTTGTATGCTGGGCTTGCTGTTACAGGAGGTTATGCATGCCTTAAAAATGTTGGTATGGCAGCGGCCGTTTGCCTCTTGGGAACCGCTGTGTGTTTTCTCTACTCTTTAACCATGGCATGGTGCCTGTTTGTGTCACCGAAGGTAAGGGAACGTATGGTTACCTTTTATATAAAGGGAGTTATGACCAGAGAGTTACGTGATAGGAAGAAGCAGAATCCAGACGACGAGGAGAATCCTGGCGACGAAAAGATTCCAGACTACGAGGGTAATGAATCAAAAAGAAATGTTGGATCATGTGTCTTGGATTATGCTAAGTATGTGGGACAGCAATGGACAAAGGGAAATATATTGCAAATCCAAAAGAATAGAAACTGGGTAGATGAGAGCCTGTTGATAAATCTGACCGTTTGTGGTCTTTCTTCTGATATACAATGGCTTGACGAACAGCTTATACCCTGTTTTACCAGTGGGAATTTGAGCATAGCAAATGATTTTTGCAAGATATTTCCAGATTCAAAAGAATATAAATTAGACTGTGCTAGATACGTACTTTTTACTAAGGCACTCCATTATGCTGACAATGATTGTGGCATTCGCAATCTTGGAAACGACATAAGACGGTGTAGCCAAATCTGGGAGCAGCTTTTTACTGACATTGAAAGCAAAAAAAGGAAGACGCAGATGGCAGGTGCATTACTTTGCATAGCTAAGGCTTCTAGTTGGCCAATTTTCACCTTGATGACCATGGGATTGTTAGTATACTTAGGTGTTGCAAAAAACGAATATGAAAATGAAGATGCAAAAAAGTCATTGGGTGAAAAGATTTCTTTTTTGTATGATATACGGCAGTCAGTAAGCGAAGCCATTCCAGAGGAAAACCTGAGTTCCTCCCGTGATTTTAATGATACTTGGGCGGAAATTGTCTATCTGGCGGCTGGGGTTATTCAGTGGATGGTATCGACTGGTTGTATCAGGAAGGAAGATGGAGAGCCGTTTGTGTCTGATTTATTAGAGAACGTTCGAAGTCATATGTCTAATAAGGGAAGTGTAGTAATTCAAATGCATACTGAAAAGTATGTTGTGCTTTCCTACCTCCTTTTTGCATATGAAAACTCGGATATGGGCAAACATATAACAGCATATATTATGCAATATTTGCAGCCGGACATAAACAAAAAGTTGTGTTACTTTAAGTAAGGAAAGGATTTTTAACGCAATGCTTTACGATATTCGGGTTGTGCGATTCGTCAAGACAACAGATGATCTGCCGGTTAATATGAATACAAAAGCGGATTATATTTGCTTGGGGCATTTCGATATGATGCATATTGCCAAGCTCGGAGAGTTTACCGAAAAACCCCTACAAGAAATACAAGAAGATAGAGATGATATAGGGGAAAGTGGATTTGGCTGCACGGAGAACCATGTTTATTCACTATATTTGCTAAAGGGGATAGAAAAGGAAGATGCTGAGAGCTTGGAGATGTTCTGGACAACTAAATCAACATACACAGTTGTCACCCGTATCCATTGCGACTATCCAATAGATTGGGGTGGAGAGAAGTCTCCCTTTTCCAGAATTATTGAAGCTTACTGCGCTAACCAAACACAGGAAGGGGCAAGAGTTGTATATCACGAACCTGATGCAACGGAGGATAAATGCGTAATTTCCTTTGACAGTGCTGTTAATTTAGAGGGAAAGGCGAAAGCAAAAGTAGATTGCCTCTTCTACGACTCGCTCGAATTGGGCGACACTGTTTCCATAATGAAGAGTAATTCAATCGCCGCTATTCTCGAAGTTATCAGGTGCTTATCTGGATGCAATTGCGTGAGAGATACATATACATATTGCGGAATTGACAGGGAAATCCTCCAGAAAGATGAAAGAGCATCAACAGATTGCGTTGAGGAAGGGGCAGAATTGGCATATATTTCAACCCGTTTCTCTGTTCGCGATATTCGAAATGCTAACATCTTTTTTAGTAAGCTGGAGCATAATACAGGCATCTTTGCCCCTCAGTTTTATGTTACCGGAACGGCGGATCGGTCGGTTCGTTGGAGTGGCAATAAAGAGGAACAACTAATTGACATCATGAGAGCCATAGTTCGTCAGGGATTAGACATGCATTTTTGCTTTAATGATGTGATTACTAGAATTGGAATTCAGCAGGAAATAAAAAGAAACCCCAACGGTACAATTACAAAAAGAAAGAATCAAGATATTAATTCCGTGGTCCCATGTTATCGTGCGACGATGGAGTGGCTTCGGTTGGAATATAAGGCTACGACGGCAGTAAACTGGAAGTACACTCTTTTAAAGTTGTTAGGAACATTGGAGACGATGTACACAAATTATGTTATGGATGATTTAGCTGATTTGCTTATTCCAAGCGTGAAAGCTTTCTTGATTCGCCTAAATTATCTTCGAACAACATACGGCGGTAACATACCCGACAGATATGATGAAGATATTATTAAATTCCTCAATTGTTGGACGAGTTTGATGAATGATATTTCGCAACTTGAAAGTCAATTGACGCAACATCCAGAACTTACCCCGGTAAGGTACTATATTCCGGCTATGGTGCTACAGTTTGAATTGCGGTTTGTGGAACATTGTTGCAAAGCATTGAGCACAGGGACATCAAGAAGCTTTGTGCCTATGTTGCTGCCTGTGGACTCATCGGATTTATCTACTGAATGTCCGTTGGACCCACGACAGGAAAATTATAATGATGCTTGCCCATTGTTGGTGTCTATTCCTTTTAGAGATTTATACCGGCCGTGGGAAACCGCATTTCGTATGGCCCACGAGATGGCACATTACTGTGAGGACCCAAGCAGAAATCGCTTAGCACGGCATGATGCATTAATTCAGTGTACCTTGGAGTACATTACAAAATATTGGTATGACACATATATTGTACCGAGTTCTGAGGAACAAGCAAAACGCTTACGTTTTGCTTCGAGGAAATATACTAATGAACTAGTTAAACGTATTTCTGAAAACATAAGGCTGAATTACCCTGACAAACAGTGGTATTTGTCTGAAACAATAGATGTTCTGGATCGGGAAATGATGGGTATCATTTTGTCGACAGAGCACTTAGAGAAGTATCTTTTTAACATCCATGCTGAGTATTTCTTCAAAAATCAAAAGGATTACACAACCCTTAAGAGAAATCAAGAAATGCCTGCAGAATGTTTGGCACTCCAGCACAGCTTTGTACAACACCTTAAGTTGTTGCGTTTCCTGTGCGGCGAGTGTTATGCGGATCTTGCAATGGTGTTACTAACTAACTGCAACTTCAACGATTATTATTTGAGTGTGTACATGGATGAGTACCATCGTTTCGCGGAACAAGAGAGTGAGACCGCATGGCTTATCCAAGATCCTTATGTTATGTGTCAAATTGTTCGAATGGCATTAGTACTTTATGCAGTGAATCAAGTACCAAACTTTAATAAGACATGGGATGTTAAGACACATATAAGAGATCTTGAAGAAACCAATCCTTTGGTTGCGTGCTCAATTGCGATTGTAAGAGAGTTTGTCAGCAAAGGTACAAGTGATATATTGTCTGGAGAACATGCAAATGCCGCTAAGTATGCGTCTGTTAAGGATTTTGAATACATTGGCAAGTACCTATCAGATTCGGCCAAGATGCTTGCAGAGGAATTGAATGATGTAAATTCAGATCGGAGCAAATATGCGCAATATGTTCGTAACGGAATTGCCTATGTGCAAAATGGAGCATTCGACTGGAATAAGGTGCAGCAGTATATTCTAAATTAGATATTCGACAAGATTTCGAATGGGTTTATTCGCATTTATTTCTAACTGCATTGTATAATGCATGCTGTATTATATGAAAGGCGCCACTACTAAGTGGCGCCTTTGATTCTGGATGGGTAAAACAAGTATTTGATAATTTCAATCATAAACATCACCTTGCTTTTTATTTTGTCCTTTCTTTGGGATTGACTATTGCCCTGAAGTTTGCTATAATACCAATGTAAGTTTCTCGTTTGGTTCGGCCAAACTTAGTTTCGCGTTACATTAGCGTCATTTGCATTGGTATGCAAATGGCGCTTTTTTTGTTTCTCGCCACATAACCGTGGGCAATAAGCCAGCAGTCCTCAGCAGAGGGTTGCTGGCTTTTGTTATATATCAGGGCGGTAATCCCGTCACATTAAGAAAGGAGCATTTATATGCAAAAATCATGTTACGACAGCTACTTCACCACCTTTGGTGCCTATGGAGAAATGCTGGAGTATCACCAGAAGCTGACGAAGAGCAGCAAGTGGGCGCAAACACCGGTCAGAGACCTGGAAGTAGAGCCGCTTGCAATGTCTTCTCCGCTGTTTGGTAATCTCAGCAGCTTCGCCACAGGCACCAGCCTTGAAGCCGTTGCGGATACGGCTGCCAACCTTGGCCTGGCGATCCGGGTCAACGGTGAATTGTACCCTGCACGGGACACTGCTTACAAGAGCTTGCTGGATCGTGCAAAAATCGGAGGAACAGCGCTTCCCAAACTTGGACGTGATGTTCTTGCCAATGTCCTGAACGCTTGTCTGAAGCTCTTTGGTGCGGATGCCCTGGTACTCATTCGGGATGAAAAGGTAACAGCAGTGCACTCCGGTGACACGGTTGATTACTCGGTTCTTCCCATTGATGCTCTTTTGGATACCCTTCAGGAGAAGCTCAATGACAGATTCCCGGGCAATCAGTTCAAAAACGGCTATTCTGACCACGCAATTACCAGTGCAGAATGGACTATGCCTACCCAAAAGGAAGACTTGTTGGGTGCCTACACAAAAATGCTGGATGCTACTGGCCACAGTACGATGGCTAAGAAGCTCGTACCTGGAGTACGATTCAGCACCTCGGATGCCGGTATTGCCTCGGCAAGGGTATCCGCTATGCTGATGGGTGCCCAGTACCCGATCCTGATAGGTGGGTGTATCTCTGTGGATCACCGGCATCAGTCAACGGTCGCTGACTTTACTACGGCTTTGGACCAGTTGTTTGCGCAGTATGGAGATAACATCGAAAGACTGATGCGGCTGCAGGAAATTGAGCTGGAGTATCCCGTGAATGCTATGACCCGTGTGTGCAAGAAGTTCTCTATGCCCAAGAAGGCAGCTATGGAGGCGATTGCAATGTACGAAATGGCATACGGCAGCGGACCGGCGACAGCACACGATGTGTTCATTGCGATGCAAGAGATCCCGTTTATCCTCAAGACTGAGAAGGTCCCGAAAAGTAAGATCCTGACACTGCAGGAGAATATGGCCCGGGCACTGACGATCAAGTGGAGTGATTTTGACCTTGCAAAGGCGGTGTCTTACTGATGGCAGCCCCCAATATCCTATGTGATACGGCGGGTATGACCAACGAGCGATGGCTGGAGTGCCGAATGCACGGCCCCAAGGGAAACATCCCCTATACCGTTGGTGGTTCCGATGTGGCAACCATTTTCGGTGTATCTCCCTGGGTTACTCCACTTGAGCTATGGCTGGTCAAGAAAGGTAAGATCAAACCGCCGGCAAAGATGAACCCCAAGACTCTCGAAATGGGACACTTGCTGGAACCCATCGCGGCCCACTTTTATGGTGTGAAGACTGGCAACACAGTGATTGAGGATACGAATATGTATCAGCACGCGGACTTTCCGTATGCACTCGCTGACTTTGACCGCCGTTTCATTCGCGCCGATGATGGTGAGCCTGGGATCCTCGAATGCAAGTCGTGCAGTTATCACAAAGCTGGTGACTGGTCGGATGGTGCTTACCCCTTGTATTATGAATTGCAACTGCGCTATTACTTGGCAGTTGCGGATGTTCAGATCGGTGACTTCTCAGCCCTTTGGGGCAATAACCCGGATAATGATTTGGCTACACCCAGCCTGGTGCGGGATAAAGAGAAGGAGGATATGATATTTGACCGTCTGGACCGTTGGATCTGGAGCTTGGAGAATGATAAACCGCCCTCTATGGCAGGCATTCCGACGAAGCTTGCTTTAGATTCGTTGGCGAAGATCTACACCTCCAGTAAACCCGGTTTGCCAACGATTGAATTCTCTACAAAGCAGGAGCGGCATTTGCGCCAGATCCTTGCAATTCAAGGGCAGATCGACGATCACAATGCTGAGATCGCAAGACTCAGGGAAAGGATGGAAGCGCACAGCGCGAAGATAATTGAAGTGATGAAGGATCATGAGCATGGCGTTTTGGAAACGACAGCAGATAAGATCCTCATTGATTTTGTAACAAAACCCAGTGTTCGTACAGACACCAAAAGGCTAAAGAAAGACTTCCCGAGTGTTTACGCGGCAGTAACTAACACCTCGGGAAGCCGTAGACTGAGGGTATCTGTACAACCGCTATGATAAGGAGATTGATTATGAATCAGAAAATCTATTCAGAGGGATGGGAGCGTAAGCTTCTGGAACAGTTCATCGAGAAGAATCGGGACCGTATGAAGGCGTATATCTGCTCTCCATTACGGGCAGATACCGCAAAGGATCTGCTCATGAACATTGAGCGGGCAAGAGCGTATATGTTTTACGCATTTGAGAAGATGGGCGTTGTAGCCCGGGCACCTCATGCGTATCTGCCAATGCTTTTGGATGACGGTATTCCTGCCGAAAGAGCGATTGCGCTGCAGTTTGGCCAACGGCTGCTGGAAAACAGCGATGTGCTGCTGGTGTGCGGAAATACGCTGTCGCATGGTATGAGATCCGAAATCAAATATGCTCTGTCGTTGGGTATTCCGGTAATTGCCTTCAATCAAGATCTGTATATAGACTTGAAACAGATGGCAGACAAGGAACATCCTGCTATGAGTAAGAAGGTGATCCTGCAGCAGGAGCATTTTACCATGGGTTTTACCAATCCGGTGGTGTTTGTCAACGCCATGGAGGAGAAGCCATGAAAACCTTCTACCAAAAGGTTGATCTGTCCTCCCGGTCTGAAATGATCCAATTTCTTCTTCGTCATCTTCGGTATGACACTATGAACTCCTGGAATCGATCCACATCGTATGCTTGTAATTTGAAACTGCACAGCCTTGGGTTGGATGCAGCTACAGTGGATAAGCTCTACGATATGCTCGATACCCAGGAGTTTTTTGATTCCCAACAGGTGCTGCGGCAGCAGTTCGGTGCAGAGCATTCATACCGCTGGCAAGCTGCTATGAATGGCAGGAACGGCGGATATCTGGTTTTGTATCAGGGAGAACTACGCACAGACAGGGATGGCAACAAAGAAGTTGTCTGTTACCCCGGTCGCAGCACGGATGATGGAGAAGAGTTCGAAGATTGGACCACTTCTGAAATCCGCTGCAGAGTCAAGCTAATACAGAGCTTCGATAAACTGGCGGATGCACTGGTCAAGCAGGCTGTGGAGATGGCAAAGCAGTACACAGTAGCGGAAGAACAGTACTTTGTTCCCCAAGTGAGAAAAGTCCTGGTCCCCATCACATAAGGGGGTAGGATATGCTTTGTCAATTTGAACGGATCATCTATCCGCGGGATACGCGCAGCATTGGTGCCGATAGCTTCATGATCGTTTCTTACAAGCCTTGTGAGATGATCAAAGACAGTTCTGGTAACAAAATTGCTCATGTGAAGGCAGTTGGATATTGCCTTCCTACGGCGGAAGGTCTCTGCTTTAACCTGCATGGGCATTGGTCCAAAAGTGACAAGCACGGTTTACAGTTTGAGGTAGAACGGTATGAGGAGATCATTATTCCCAATAAGGAAAATATCATCGCATACCTTTCTTCCGGACAGATCAAGTACATTGGCCCTGCTATGGCACAGAAGATCTACGATGCCTTTGGAGACCAGACTTTGGATATCCTGGATAAGGAACCGGAAAAGCTTCTGTCCATTAAAGGCATCAGTACAAAGCGGTTAGAAGTGATCTGCGAGTCCTACACAGCAAATCGTGCTGCCCGGGATGTTATTGCATTTCTGACGCCTTACGGAATCACTCCAAACAGAGCCGTACAGTTATATAAAGAGTACCGTGACAAGACTATCACCACAGTACGGACAAATCCCTATAAGCTCTCTGATTTGGACGGTGTAGGCTTTATTACAGCAGATAAGATCGCCAAGAACCTGGGCATACACCCATTATCCACTGACCGAGTGGACTCCGGCATCCTGCATACATTGCAGCAAGCTGAGAATATGGGCCATCTGTGTATGGAGAAGCACGCCTTTATCAAAGAATGCTTAAAGCTGCTGGATACCCCGGGCCTTACAGAGGATATGGTTGCGAACCGTGCTGTCAGACTGGTTTGCAGCGGAAAGCTGAGCTGTTATCAGGAGATGATCTTCCGAACGGAAGCGGCAAACGCAGAAAACCATCTGGTAGAGAAGATAAAATTGCTTTTAAACAGTGGTTTTTCTTGCTCTTATCCTGATTTGGATGCAGAGATCAATACTGAGGAGATTTCTCTGAAGCTAAGACTCGCTCCTGAACAGAGAGCGGCTGTAAAAATGGCATTATCAAACAGCATTGCGGTGATCACCGGCGGCCCCGGGACAGGGAAGACGCTCATTCAGCGGGCAATCCTGGACATCTACCGAAAGAACTATCCGGACAACCAGATCTGCTGTTGTGCTCCGACTGGACAAGCTTCAACAAAGATGCGGCAATCCACCGGTAGCAAAGCCTCAACGATCCACAAAGCATTGAACATTCGAGCTGGTGACTTGACATATACCAAGCCTCAACCGCTCAGTGCTGATCTTGTGCTTGTGGATGAGGTCTCAATGCTGGATATTTATTTGGCAGGACACCTGTTTGATGCATTGAAACCAGGTGGTCAGATCATTCTGATCGGTGATGCGGACCAGCTTCCTTCTGTGGGGCCAGGTGCATTCCTTAGAGAGCTGGTTGTCAGCGAGCGGCTGCCGGTTGTCAGACTGGACCGCGTCTTCCGACAGAGCGCAGGCAGTCGCATTGCAATTAATGCCCGTCTGATCCGGCATGGCAATGTGGGTCTGGAGTATGGCCCGGATTTTAATTTCCATAATTCCGGTGATCTTGAAGAGTCAGCAAGAATCATTGCAGATCTTTTTGAAAGGGATGTGCGTAAGTACGGTGTGCAAAGCGTCGCAGTATTGACGCCACTTCGCAAGAAGACCCCTACCGGAAAGGATAGTTTGAATCCGGTCCTGCGTGACAGAGTTAACCCATCGGCACCAGGGAAACCTGAGGTCACAAGAGGGGAGAAACTGTTTCGGCTCGGAGATAAGGTGATGCAGAACAAGAATCACGGTGATGTGTGCAATGGTGATATCGGATATATAACCGGTATTACATTTAACGGCTCAGATCCAATCATCGAAGTTGACTTTGGTGAGGAGCGAGTCGTGAAATACGACCATATGGCTCTTGAAATGCTGGATCTTGGATATGCCCTTACGGTACACAAATCGCAAGGCGCTGAATACAAGTCCGTTATCATCAGTTTGCAATGCGCCCATACGATCATGCTTACCAGGACACTTGTTTATACCGCCATTACCCGCGGCAAAGAAAAAGATACCATTGTCGGTGAACGCAAAGCACTTTGTATTGCGATTAAGCGTGCCGACAGAGAGAAACGTGGCACCTGCCTGGCTCGTCGCCTGCAGGAATCTATACCGATTGAAAGGAAAATGACATATGGCAACCCCCAACCTTCTTACAACCTATATGCAGAAGCAGGCACAGCTCAACCAGCTGGCAAATCAGAACCGACTGGGTGGAGAGGGCCTTCTGGTGATGCAGGAGGTCAATTACCGGATCTGTGTTCTGGAGACCTTCCGTTTATTTTCCCAGACTGCTCCTTCTACAGCTGAGATGGGTGCAATCTCTTATCACTATTCTCTGGTGAATTCCTATATCCAGTTCCTGCTGTCGGAACGCAAGTTTGGTCCCAAGACCAACCAGGAGGGACAAAGACGACGCGAAACTGCTTACGAGGCACTTTCCCGTGCCGTAGCAGACCATCGCGCACGGTTTTCCAACTACCGTCCCAGCAGTCCCGATCAGTTTCGGAGTGATATTTGCAATCTTATCAGTACCGTATTAAACCTGTGGGTGTCCTATCGAGATACCTATATCAATCTTTATGAGGAGGCAAAGAAATGAGTCAAAATGCAAGTAACGATAAGCAGGTAATGCTTACTATGATCGATGGGATCAACAAGGTCGAAGGGTTCGATCCCTATCCGTTGGCGATTGATATCGCAGATCTGAATTCTTCCGAGACTCGGAAACATCTTCCTGTGGTCGTGCAGATCGCATGGTTTCGTCTGAAATATCCGGAAGGCAAGATCTCCACAACAGTAACCAGAGATCAGGATTACTATGTTGCTACCTCCCGCGTGTATCCAAGCTATAAGGATGGCGCTGATGCTTACCTGGCTGAGGGCACGGCGGCGAGAAAATACAACGCTGAAATGCCCAGTGTGAATCCCAGAGAGTGGGCGCAGACTGCTTCTGTCGGTATTGCGCTCAGAAATGCCGGCTTTGGCCTTCAGTTCGCCCTGGCCGGCGAGGATATTGAACCTACGCCGCTTTATTCCGGAGCGGACAAGCCTGCTGATTCCTCCGGCGCAGTTAGCAGTGCAGAGGTAAATGCAGAAGAGTATTCTGCTGCAGAACCTCCCGCACCGCCTGTTGAACTGACGATGGAGGAAAAGTATGCGCGTGCACTGATGGTGCCTTGCCCGATCACCAAATACAGTGGCAAAACACTGGGTGAAGTCGTTACATTCGATCCCAGAGCAATCCGGTGGTGTGCTGAAAGCTTCCAAGGTGACCCGGCGGTATCTGATGCTGCCAAGGTAATCATTGAGTATGCGGTTCAGCAGGCGACACCCTGAGTGAAGTCATAACAGAGGGGACGGCATTCCTGCCGTCCCCGGAAAGGAGGAATTATGGAACTGTTTCGAATGACGGATATCATTCCGTTGCTTGGAATTCAGGATCCTCCAGCCAGCAGAGGCTCGTACAACATCCCTTGTATCTGTTGTGATGAAAAACCCAGAGATCGCCATATGAACATTAACATCCGCAAGGATGTCTTCCGCTGTGCCAAATGTGGTGTATCCGGCGGCGTTTTTGCCCTGTACTCCCTTTACACCGGTGTCCCGCAGGATCGGGTCCGAAAGGAGCTGATCAATCGAATCGGCAGACCGACCATTGTTTCTCCTCAGAAGAGAAAACCAATCCCAGTGGATCTCCCGGAGGAATGTCCGCTGACCGATGTGGAAACGCGGCACAATACCTATACAGCACTCTTATCAAAACTATCATTAGCCAGTGATCATAAGGAAAACCTTCTGAACCGTGGATTGACAGAGGAAGAAATCAAGGTTCTGCAATACAAGTCTTCTCCGGTCGTAGGGCATACAGCTCTGGCTAAGCAGCTCCAGTCTGAAGGCTATTATTTGGCCGGAGTACCAGGCTTTTATCGAAATGAATCTGGTAGTTGGACTCTGTACCACAAATACCGTGGGATCTATGTGCCCGTTCGAGATATGAATGGCATGATCCAAGGTATTCAGATTCGGTTGGACAAGGCGGATAAACGCAAATTCCGTTGGGTAACCAGCCGGGATATGCAGGATGGCGCTGCCGCACTGGTATGGCCACATATTGCTGGCCCAGTGCGTCCCACTATGCTGCTGACTGAGGGACCTATGAAGGCCGACATCATCTTTAGGATGACTGGTCTGAGTGTGATAGCAGTTCCGGGCGTAGATTCATTGACACAGCTTGAGGAAGTAATTCCGGTGCTCCAAGATGCAGGACTCAGAGAGATTAAAACTGCGTTCGATATGGACTACTCAAAAAATCACAATGTTACGAAGAGTTATGCGAAACTTACCGCATTGCTCGAAAGAATGGGACTCCGATATGGTACCTACATATGGGATCCCAGATTCAAAGGATTGGACGATTACATCTGGGAGTATTGCTTCCAGAAGGAACGGCCATTATAGCAACCCGAAGGGCGGAGCATTATGCTTCGCCTTTCTTTTTTGCGCATTTTCAAATAAAATGCGTTTTTTGGTTGTAAATGCGTATTCCAAATCGTGTAATTAGTTGTACTAAAAATAAACTGGAGGTATCCCACTATGTTAATTGCAATCGATCATGGCAACTATGCCATCAAGACCCCGCGCTTTTCTTTTGTTGCCGGCCTTGCCGAGCACAAGACTCGTCCGCCCCTTGCTGAAGAGGTCATTGAATATGATGGCAGCTTCTGGACGCTGACAAGTCGCCGGCTACCGTATATGCGTGATAAGACCAGAGACGAGCACTATTTCCTTTTGACACTGTTTGCTATCGCGAAGGAACTGGAGGCATACGGACGGTATACACCGGTTGAGAACATCGAACTTGCTGTGGGCTTGCCGCCCGAGCACTATGGTGTTCTGAAAGACAAGTTTGCTTCCTACTTCAAGCGCGACGGCATTATTCGCTTTACTTATAATGATAAGCCCTACTGCATCCGTATTGGCCGTGTCATGGTATTTCCGCAGGCGTATGCTGCTGTTGTTCCGCAGAGTAGCATGGTGGTCAACACGCTCAGAGTATTTGTGGTTGACATCGGCGGTTATACCACGGATGTGCTGCTGTTGTGTAATGGCAAGCCTGATCTGCAGTATTGCCGATCCCTGGAGACCGGTACGATCACCATGAACAACGAGATCGTTCGTAAAGTCGGTGCCCTTCACGATATGCGCATTGAAGATGAACATATCCGGGCAGTCCTGAATGGTGAAAGCACGATCCTGCCTAGCGAAGTGATTGAGACGATTAAGGCTGAAACAGGAAAGCACGCCAAGGCTATTTTGGATCAGTTAAGAGAATTGCAGGTCGATCTGCGATCCAACCCTGCAGTCTTCATCGGTGGTGGCAGTGTGCTGCTTAGACCGTTCCTGGAAGGTTCCCCTATGGTTGCAAAGGCGGATTTTGTGGAGTCTTCCAACGCCAATGCGCTGGGCTATGAAATGCTTGCCAGGGCAGCTATTCGCTCTGCCGGGGCAGGTGGTGTTGCATGAGGACACAAGGCGGTTACCGCTTTTCACTTCAATTTGCTGCTGAAACTGAGGAACAGATCCGAGCAGGTGAGTTCCTGGAGCGAATGGGAAACCGCAAGAGTGCAATTGTTGTAAATGCTATTTCTCATTATCTTGATGCAAATCCCGAGTTGTCTGCATCAAATACAGAAGTGAAAATACAAGTGAACTCTCCTGTCAAGAAGGCTGAAATCGAAGCTTTGATTCGGTCAATTATTGAAGAGCGTTTGGGAGCAATGCCGTCAGTTACCACGGTTACAGATTCCTTACCATCAGTTCAGGAAAGTTTGGAAGCTGATATTACTTCTATGCTTGGTAATATTGCAATGTTTGGTTAATAGTGCGCTGGACTATCTCAAAATGAGGATAGTCCAGCTTTTCAATGCGTAAATTGATAAACTTTTCACCAAAAACGCACTACCACATATGTTTCCGCACAATGCCTTTCTGTTACAATCGTGTCGCATTCTGTAAAATATAAGCGTAAGGAGGCGGTCACCTTGAATAAAAAACTACTCGGTAAAAATATTAGAAAGTACCGAGATATACGACACATGACACAGTCAAAGCTTGCTGAAGAAGTTGGTGTTGCTGACAATTATATTACAGCATTGGAGAAGGGGAGATCCGCTCCCAGCATGGCGGTGTTCTTAAAACTTGTAAATGCACTGGATGTTACGCCCAATCATCTTCTGCTAGATAATATGGATTCACCGGAGTTGGTGATGCTCAGCGAGTTGGAGAAAAAGATTCGTTCTTTTCCAACAGCGGCGAAGATTACGGCTTGTGAAGCAGTGCACGAAATACTAAAATTGATCGAGCAGCTGCAAAACAGATGATGCAGTTACTTGAAGTACATGCGCTATGGCTGTTGGGTTCAGTTGAATCGGACAGCTTTTATATTTTTTTACTGGAAGGAGGTTTGAGAATGGGGGACCAGGCAAACTGTGCGTCTGTGGCCTAAGGCCTGATCAGCGCTTTCACTCTTAGATTCCGAAAAGAGAATAATTCAGTAAGTACCGGCACACAGGGGGCATTATGGGCCTTTTTGTGTGCCTTTCCTTTTTCCTGCGGTTGCAGATCTCCGCCGCCCGTCCATTTTGTTTCTATCAAAAAAACAAAATGGAGGAAATCGTATGGAAAACATAAAACCGTCTGATGGTATCCCTCAGGCAAAGGAGTCAGCAGATGTTCTGCGCGGAAGATTCACCAATTGGTTAGCGGCTCTTGTGTACCGTGAGAAGATAAGCTTTATCCGGAAACAGGCGGCGCAGTATCCTGGAAAATCGTTGGACGAACTCATTGAGAAGGGATTCCAATGGGAGGATCCCACAGCTCAGGCAATGCTTGAATCTGTTGAGGACGAATTCCCAATGGCATGCGAAGAATTGGCAATCTCATATAGGGAGTTGCCTCCCAAGCGTCAGGAAATGCTGAAACTACTATTTGTTGATAAAATGTCTCCTGCTGAGGTGGCAAAGCGGATGAATTGTACTGTTCAGCATGTATACAACCGTCACTCGCAGGCACTAAAGGCACTTAAAGCTGCATTAGGCGAAGGGGGTGGTGACTTATGACGAATGACACTTTTCGTGAAATATTGAGAGCAGCAAGGCGAGGAGAAGACGATGCGTTTCGCAAGTTGATCCGGTTGTACTGGCCGTTGATCTATACTTATAGTTGTATAGGGGATAAGTATGATGAGGATCTCAATCAAGAAATATTGATGGCGATCTTTTGCAAGCTCAGAAAATTCCCTATGAAATAACCGCACTGCGGCCCCGGTTCTTCCGGGGCCGTAATTTTTTAAAATTAAGTGATTAGATTTTACCATCTTTGTAGCGTCTTTATATATTGCAAGACAATCCCCATGTGTGAACCTTGACAAGTGAATACCCCTGATACTCTACGTTCCCGAATCGGGTAGCGGCTATCCCTCTGATTGGCAGACAGAGCCATGAGCACTTATGCATGGGTTGCAACCATGCAACGCGATGATCCGACCGGGTATTATGATACTTCAGTAATTCGCTGTCCGGCCATGATGAAGGCGGGAAGATATAACATCTATGGACCTGTTCGCTGCAGGCGGGGTGTCGGGCATTTAATACAACTATTAAATATACAGGAGGTGGCAAAATGAGCGGTGTTAGCAAAGCGGTAGAAGCAGGAAACAGAAGATCAAAGAAGTTTGTGCGCTATAATGAAGGCGCAGAAATATACGGCATTGGTTTAACAAAGTTCCAGGAGCTGGCTAAAGAAGCGAAAGCTGTATATAAAATAGATCGTATTGTTTTAGTTAACTGTGATTTGTTTGAAAAATTCCTGGAGGGCTTCCGGGAATACTAGGAGATAATTATGAAAAGAAAAAATACAGGATTTCTAGCACAAGGGCTTGACTTTCTGTCTTACAATATCTATAATCATAGAAGTGCGGAGGTAGCTGTACAATGAAGACTGGACGACCGAAGGAAGAAAATGCGAAGCGTAAGACGATTACGATTCGCCTGACAGAGGATCTGTACAAGAAAATCGTTGACTATGCTACTGAGCATAATTTGTCAAAGACAGACGTTGCCCTGCAAAGCTTGGAAAAGTTTCTGACCAAGAAATAGTGGTGCTATGGAATCCTTCTTTTCTATTTATATGAAGGAGGGAATTACATGGCAATATCACGAAAGGACGACCGCGGAAGAGCACTGAGAAAGGGTGAGATACAAAGATCTTCGGATAAACGCTATATGTACAGTTACATCGATCCTATGGGTCGGCGGAAGTTCATATATGCAAAAACTTTGGCTGAGCTTCGGGAAAAAGAGGATAAGCTGATTAGAGACCAGTTGGATGGCTTGGATCTGTATGTTGCCGGAAAGGCAACGGTTAACGACACTTTTGATCGTTATCTTTCCACCAAGTTTAAGTTGAGAGAAACTACTCGTAGTAACTATGTGTATATGTACGATAAGTTTGTTCGAGACACATTTGGAAGAAGGAAAATAGCAGAGATTAAGTTTTCTGATGTTCTTAAGTTCTATCTGCACCTACTTAACAACGAAGGATTGGCTCTGAGTACGCTGGATAACATTAATACACTGTTGCATCCGACATTTGAGTTGGCGGTTCGGGATGAGATCATTCGCAAAAATCCCTCTGATGGCGCAATGAAGGAAGTGACTAAGGAAACTGATAAGACCAGAGGTATCCGAAAAGCATTAACCATTGAACAACAGAGAGCGTTTATGGGCTACATAGCAGAGCATCCGGTGTATTATCACTGGTGGCCCACATTCACAATTCTGTTGGGTACGGGTTTGCGGATCGGTGAAGCGCTGGGGCTTCGGTGGGAAGACCTTGATTTCGATAATAAGGTCATCAATATCAATCACAGTTTGGTGTATTATCCGGTAGGGGGTTCCCGCACTTCAGAGCAGCATATTTCAAAGCCGAAGACCGAAGCAGGTATTCGCACCGTCCCAATGCTTGACACGGTACGTGACGCTTTCTTAATGGAGCGCGAAGAGCAAGAGGAAAATGGCTTTAATCAGACTGTAATTGATGGCATGTCCGGTTTCGTGTTCGTTAATCGAGATGGCGGAGTTCCAAATCCGCAGACCATTAACCGAACGATAAAGAGAATCTCACATAGCTACAATTGCGAAGAGGTTATTAAGGCTAAGAAAGAACGGAGAGATCCGATTATCATTCCTGATTTCTCGTGCCACCATCTAAGACACACTTTTTGCACCAGGCTTTGCGAACATGAAAACAACTTAAAAGTAATTCAGGCAATCATGGGCCATCGCAACATTGAAACAACGATGGACATTTATGCCGAGGCAACGGAACGTAAAAAGCAAGAAACGTTTGAAGAACTGTCAAAACTGGATATCTTCTAAGGAAGGGTTCTCAGTGCTGACGGGTTGACAACAAATTGCGTGCGTTGACAACAAGTTGACAACAAATTAGCAATGCTCCCTGAATGAATATGAAGAGCTAAATAAAGGGAAATCCTTGCAAACAAGCTTAGATGAAGCTTGATGAAGAGTCATGAAGTTTATGCGTTTCATTTCCCCACAATGAAGCCTCTGGACTAAAAAACTGCCTTGTAAACTTCGAAATACACCGAAAAAACGAGGAAAACGGTTGTTTTTAAGGCTTATTTGCGGATGCGATTGACAACCACGATTGGTTTTACCAATAATTTACCAAAAATGCAGAGGAAAGTGCTGTCTTTCGATGGCACTTTCTTTTTGTAATGGACCTTATTTAGCTACGAGAAATCCATCACAGAGAAGGAAAAAGAGATATAAAGGAGCACACTATGGTAATGTACGATTTTTCCTATGAAATTCCTGGAAATTTCAATAAGCGTGTATACCAATTTCTTCAGCAGGTTGGCCGCGTAAATGTTGCAGAGGCATTTGGCCGCTGCAAATATGAATACGAGGATGTTGGCTTGGCGTATTATGCTGGAATGAAGGGAGATAATTGGGACAAGAAAGCACTCGATTTCACCATTGAGGGTAGGGAAAGCGACATAGCACTTTTAAGGTCCTGTGATGGGATAGTAAAAGACGCTATTGGCAAAGCGCTTAGACCGACAGAAACGGGCTTCCTTATCCGGAAAACCTATTACATCGAGGACGATTCGGCAGATGAACTGGTTGAAGGTCATGTGTCCAATCAAGAGCGTTTGAATGCTGATATCGCGAGTGCTCAGGTAGTACTTAGAGACTTGCTTCAAATTGGTGAGCGAGTTTGCTCGAATCAGTACTATGATGCGTCAACTTCAGAAAATAGAATTAACGACTATTTTCGGGATATGTTGCTTGCTAAGGGATATGATGAAACCAAAGACCAAACAAGACATGGAATATCTGCAAGCGGAAAAGATGCGGGCGAAGTCGACATTTTGTTAACCCAAAACGGAAAGGAAATAGCAATTTTTGAAGGCTTGAAATTGGAGAGCGTTCGTACGGCATACATTGACGAACATATTGACAAGGCGATTATTAACTACAATGCTTTGGGTACGGCCACATTTATTGTGGCATATGTGAACACCGGTGATTTTGAATCGTTCTGGGAAAGATACTCTAATCATGTGCAGGTCTACGGTTTTCCTCTCACGGTTAAGGAAAGTTTTAAAGAATCGGTGCATCCCAATGCGGCTACCCGAGTGGGCTCATTGATTCTGTCGAGAGATGGTTTTGACTTTCCGGTGTATTTCATAGCGTTCAAGATAAGCTAAGGGAACTTGTTAAACTGTAAAATATCTGGTATAATTAGCACTCCAAACAAAATATTACAGGAGGGACGAAAATGGAAGATTTAGTATGCAATGAATGTGGTTATCAATGGTCTGTAGAACGTGATGAGGATGGATTGGTTGATGGTTATGGTTGCCCTCCATGCCCCAGTTGCTATTCTGGCCGTGGCGTTTCAGCAAATGATTATGGTGATTTTAAGTGTCTCACATGCGGCAATGAATTTCGCAGATATGGCAATGGAGGACTTCACCTCGGAATGATTCCCAGATGTCCAAAATGTAGAGGATATTGCAACGAGATTTAATATTAGCGGAGGCAAGCGCCTCCGCTTTTTTAGTTGTTATAATGGCGGAAAAATCCCCCGGCGGCGGGAACCGTCGGGGGAAGACGTCAATCGATAAGGTCCTCAACTTCGCAGCCGAGGGCTGTGGCTAAGCGAATAACCACATTGTAAATTTTGCAAGAGCCCTTTCGTACTGGGAACGTACATATACGATACAGGGATGGCTTCAGTTGATTTGATGAGGTGTATCAATACGCATGTGAAGTCAGAAGACTACCGAAGGGAGAGACCGTTGGATCTGTAGTATTCTGTGGGTGTTTGCCCTGTTTTTTCTTTGAAGAGCTGACAAAAATAACTATAGCTCTCGAAACCGATTGCTTCTGTTATTTTTTCTCCCCTTATGCCCTGCTTCATTAACTGCTTGGCCTTTTCCAAGCGCTCCTGTGCGATATACTCATTGACAGTCATGTTCAGATTTCTTTGGAGAAGATCATAAAGAGAGTTCTTTGTAAGAAAGAATTTTTTGCACAGATGCTCAACAGTAAGCTTCTGCGTCAAATTATTCTTTATGTAATCAGTGATCTCCTTCATGCGGACATCATGTTTGCAGGTTATGGCGGAGTTGAAAATGATTTTGGGCAGCATGTTCCGCAAAGCCTGGATCTGTTCGGGTGTATAATAGGGCTGCGAGTAGAAGCTCTTCAACATTTCTTCGTCTTCAACTGCCGTGCTGGTGGAATTTTCAGTACGGATCCCTGCCAGTGAGATATGGCCCACCCAGATGCCATCGACCAGAATGGGCATACATGCTTCATACAGCCCCATAAAGCACTGCTTTTCCTCGTATTGCTGAGAAATGCGGCACATGTCTATCAAATCTTGGAAACACTGCGTGCATTTTTCGCTGCCGACAGCGTTATGTACATCCTGACAAAACAGAGAGGCGTGCATGCAATTGGCAAGATTATCGCCCTTATAGTCATAAGCAGATAGGGTGATTCCGGTAAGTTCGCTGAAATCGTAGAGCATGGTCTTCAGGGCTTCTATATCGTATGTGATCTCCAATTTTATGCACCTCTCTTCTTACTCTATTATACCATAAATGGGGAAAAGTCAATATTGAAACATGGATAACGGTGAAATTTTTTTGTTATTGTCCTTGAAAATGGCAGATAAAGAAAAAATAAAGGAAAATAAAGAAAGCGAGCCGTTGACGATTATGGTATAATAAAAACAAATCAATTGTGGGTTTTCCCGCCCCAATATATTGTAATAGGAGTGGTATATATGAAATTAAATATCATCGGTAATAATCCAACTATTACATTTGCTGCAGAAGAGCTGAAGCGCTATCTGGAGCAAATCGATTCCTCTTTGCAAATCCGGTTTGCCATGCAGGAAGAGCTGGGTGACAACCTCAGTGTGGGCATCTGTGACAAAACGGATGTGCTGCTCCCTGCGGTTGCGGATAAAACCCACGACGATGCGATCCATATCGATGTTACCGGTGAAACCGGTGTTATTACCGGCACCAATCCCCGGTCGGTGCTGATTGCGGTTTACCGGTATCTGAAAGAGCTGGGTGCTGCGTTTATCCGTCCCGGTAAGGATAACGAAACATTGCCCACTTTGAAAATTGCAGACACCGAAGTGCATGTCACCGAAAAAGCAGACCATCGCCACCGTCAGGTTTGTATCGAGGGTGCCTGCTCCTATGAGCATGTTTCGGATATGATCGACTGGCTTCCCAAAGTTGGTATGAACGGGTATTTTACCCAGTTCGTCAGACCCTATGGTTTCTTCAAGGTTTGGTACGAACATGAAGGAAACCGTTATCTCCAAAAAGAGTACAAATCCGACGAAGAATATGCTGAAATTTTGCAGCGTCTGGAAGAGGAAATCCGGCAAAGAGATCTGATCTATGCGGCTGTTGGTCACTCCTGGCAATGTGAGTGTGTGGGCCTGGACGGCACCTACTGGAAGAAAGCTACTGAACCCGTGCCGGAAGATATTATTCCCCTTCTGGCAGAGGTAAACGGAAAACGGGAGCTTTTCGGTGGTGTCCCGATCAATACAAATCTGTGCTATTCCAATCCCAAAGTTCAGAACTTGATGACCGATTATATGGTGCAATTTGTAAAGGAAAAGCCCTTTACCCGGGAAATTGTTTTTTGGCAGGCGGACAGCGCCGGTAATGTTTGCCAATGTGAAGCATGCTGTAAGCTGAATGAGACCGATTGGTATTTCCAGATGGCAAACCTGGCGGATGAGAAGCTCACGAAAGAAGGCCTGGATACAAAGATCGTACTGATTCTTCACCGCCAGCATCCCTCACAAGAAAAGTTGAAGAATCCGGATCGTTTCATAATTGAGTATGCGCCGATTTCGAGAGATTTTTCGGAATTATATCCGGCAGAGGTCAACGAGGAATACCTTGCCGGTGCGGTAAATCCTTACGCAGAGGAACACAGCTTAGAGGAAACAGCGTGCCTGCTGAAATCCACCAAGAATTACGTGAAATTCATGGAGGATTGGTATAAAGAACTGGGATTTGAAAAGCCGGATACGGTTTTCTACGATTATCTGCTGATATGGTTCCACTACCACGACCCCTCTTACATGATCTGCGCCAAGACCATTGCGGAGGATACAAAGAATTATCATGCACTGGGAGTTAACGGAATCAGCTCCTGTCAGGGTCAGCGTGTATTCTTCCCCACGGTTCTGCCTATGGCTACCATGGCACAGTTTTTGTGGGATGCCAATACGGATTACGAAGTATTCAAGAATAAGATCCTGACAGAGGAGTTTGGCGAAGACGGTGTCGCATTGGGCGCCCTGTTGGAGAAATTTGCCATCGAGGAACTGACAAAGCGGATGACCGGAATCAATGCTCTGGATTGGGAAGAAACAAAGGGAGAAGAAATGGTGCAGCTCATTGCATCGCGCTATCCTGTCATTGATCAGATTAAGGAATTGGTTGAAGCCAATCGCAAAAAAGAGAATCTCCCTGCGGCAGTGCGGCAATCCTGGGAATACATGAAATTCTATCCCGAATTTGCCAAATACTGGCTGGATATCTGGACCGTGTCCTTTGGCCGGAACGATACGCAGAAGACCCGGGAAGTAGCGGTTGCCATGAACGATTATGTTATGCGAAACGAGGAGCATTTGCACAGAGTATTCGACGGATGCCTGTTCCGCAGAAGAATCTATTTCTTCTTCAATAATACCAAAATGCCCGGTATCGTTCTTGATCTGGAGGATTACGAGGAGTAATCGCCGCCATGGATCAATGTCTGTGATAGCGGTACGGAAAAGCAGGAGGAAAGTATGCATCATTTCAAAATCATTACCAGCGATCTGGACGGAACATTACTTAACAGCCGTTCGGAAATCAGTGGTGAAAACCTGAGTGCTATCCATGAATTGAGCAAAAGAGGAATACACTTTGTTCCATCCACGGGTCGTACATTTTCAGAACTGCCTGCTGAAATCATAAACGATTCCGCCATACGGTATATCATCCATTCCAATGGCGCGGTGGTGCTGGACAGACAGACAAATCAGCGCAGCTTAACCTGCATTCCCAATGAAACCACCAAGCAGATTCTGGATGTGCTGAACAGTTACGAAACCCATATTACGGTTCGGCAGGACGGGAATTGCTTTGTGGACGCGGCTTTGACGGACGAGGCATCCTATGACTACTACAATGTATGTGAGCCTCATCGGGTGGTCGTGCGCAAATATGCAAAGCATTTAGGCGAATTTGCGGCATTTGCCTATCGGGCGGAGAATGTGGAAGTGATATCCGCATTTTTCCATGACGGCTCGAAGATTGCTGCCTGTAGAAAACAAATCGAGGAACTGGGAGATTTACGGGTTGTGGCTGTAGACAAATACAACCTTGAAATCATGAACATCCACGCCGGAAAGGGCAATGCCTTGCACATTCTTTCTGATATGCTGGGTGTCGATATCGCTGATACCATCAGTATTGGTGACAGTGATAACGATGAGAGCATGATTCAGGCTGCGGGCATGGGTCTGGCCGTTTCCAATGCGTGGGAGTCTTTAAAAGCGGTTGCTGATGCGGTAATCTGCTCAAACGAGGAACATGTGCTTGCCTACGTATTGACCCATTATCTATAGGGTTTATCTCAATAGATAAAAAATGAAGGAGTTTGGGAAAATGGTCAATGCAGGAGATTACGGTTTTTTGCCATCTAACAGTGGTGAACAAAATGCCAGAATTTTAAATTCACTGCTTGAGCAGAATCATGAAATCGAAGTGACGATTCCGGGAGTTTATACTCTGTCAGACACGATTTTGATTGGGAGCAACACAACACTTTGCTTCGGAGAGGGCGTTTATATCAAGCGGGAGTCTCATCAGGAGGAAATAGGATACGCATTTGTAAACAAAGGTGCCTATACACGGGAGTATGATGAGAACATTAACCTCATTGGCCTTCACTTGATTTGTAATGGGGTCGAACGCAGTGCGGCAGTTCCGGGATCGAAAAAGATTATTCCCGGCTTGAGAGGACATGTTTCCTTCTTCTATGTAAAAAATCTTGTGATCGATCACTTTACGTCACTGGATCTTCCGTCACAGGATTTTGGAATCCATATCTGCACATTTGAAAATATTCGTGTTGAGAACGCAATCATTGAAGGCAGAAAGGATGCTGTGCATCTTGGAAGAGGCAAAAATTTTGTGATTAGAAACGGTTATTTTAAAACCTTTGACGATCCCATTGCCCTAAATGCCCATGACTATTCTACTTCCAATCCCCAGCTTGGATGGATCGAGGATGGCTTGATCGAAAATTGCTATGACTATAATGAGGATTCGACGGATGGATATTTCTGTCGAATTCTGGCCGGTTCTTGGACCGACTGGTACAAGGGTATGGTGATCCAGCGCTCTGACACCGTGATTCACGAGGGGAGAATGTACCGTGCCATCATGGCACCGGATGGGAAAACCTATGTTTCTCTTACGCCGCCGACCCATGAAAAAGGTGCTGCTTTCCATGAGGACATCCGGTGGGAATTTGTACAGGATGAAGTCTGCTATAACTGTGGATGCAGGAATATTCATTTCAAGGATATCTATATTGAAAAGAACAGGCCTGTGGCAATTTCGATCCATCACGATAATGACCGTTGGTCCAGAAGTGTTTATCCCGGTTCGGTGCCTCCGGTACAGGAGAATATTGTTTTTGAGAATGTCAATCTTTTAGGAAATGTTCCAGTATTTTTGAGCTGTATTTCTCCGCTGAAAAGATTTGAAATCAAAAATTCCAATTTGGGAGAATCAAAGATCGATTTGATCGAGCTGGAGCAGATTACATCCTATCCAGAGGCGGATTTTAAATTTACTGATACGGAAGTTTGTGCGGTGTCAGCAACACCAAAGCGAACATATAGGGTTGAATGATGAATCGGGCGTATTGCAAACTGCAATACGCCCGATTACCTTCTTGTTACATTACTTTAATTCAAATTTGTAAGTGGGAACGCCGTTGGCGGGATATTCGCCAGCCAGAACCTCCAAACAGGTATCGATGCTTTCTGGTGAATGACCGCCAAAAATGATTCTGCGAATATGGGGAAGCTCTTCAAGTACATGGGGGTTTCCTAAATGAATGACCGTGGAAATGCGGTCTGTGACCTGCATAGCAGTAATCAAGTTGACGACTCTATGGGTCAGATATTCTTTTCCTACATAAGCCTGTGCTTCAGAGAAGGTCATGAAAACGTGCTCGTCAAAATCCACAGAATCTGAGAGAAGACGCATCATTTCGCCCTGAGAGGGGAACTCATGAATGACACGAACAGTTGCGTTGGGGAATAGTTCGTTAATTTTCTTTGTGATTCTACCGGGGAAATGCCAACCGAAACTAAAGGTATCTACATCAACCCGTCCGCCGGGGGCGATATCTGTGCTCTGATTTGCCAGCACGGTGAAGAAATGCTTACCGTCCCGGGAAATGGTCTGGGAAACGCCTTCGTCGATTTTGGCATAAACGCCATCCTTGTTGATGTTTTTAAAAGTCTTAATATCCGCATCTGTCAGCTCCGTGTCGGTAGGCAGAAGTGTAACTTTATGATGTGTTGCCAGCATCCGCTTGGTTGCTGCGTCCAACATTTCATCGGGCACCAGTCCCTGTTCGTAGGCCTCGCAATACTGATTAAAGGACTTGATATTATCCTGACCATAGGGAAGCAACAGGTCGATACCGGCACTGATGGCCAGACCCTTGGAAACTACCTCACCGTACTTTGCGCGAATACCCATCATGCCAAGGGCATCGGTGATAGCAAAACCTTCAAAACCCAACTCACGGATAATGTCAATGACTGGCTTGGAGAGAGTGGCCGGATGGTTGGGATCAATATTCAAAAACCGCTTGTGCTGGACCATGATACCATCCAGAAGATTCTCTTCCATTAACTTCCTGTAGGGGTACAGGCTGTACGCAATGAGTTCATCCTTGGTGTCGGAAGAAAGACTCTCTGCCATATGGGAATCGATCTCCGAAACAAAAGAACCACCGGGATAGTGTTTGCCTACGGTCAGAACACCGCCGTCGTGCATACCTCTCGCCATTGCGCAAGCCAGATCTGCTACCTTATGCTTATCGGTGCCAAGGCTGCGCTGGCTACCGTCTTTCATATCCACGACAGGGTCGCAGACCACGTTATATCCCATCTCCCTTGCGGTTACGCCCACGGCTTTGCCGAAGGCATAGGCATGCTTTTCTGTACCGGCACAGCCGATGGCGTTATGCTTACCAACTTTATACTCGCCAACGCCGCTTTCACCGTCTGTGATGATCAGAATGGGATAATCCGCGGCCGCCCTCACTTTGGAAATCAGTTCTAAAGAGTTGTCAAACCCCTGCTGGATCCATACGGCACCAAGGGAGTGGTTTCGAATCAGATCAAGAACAAATTCCTCATCACCCTCCGGGCGGTTTGGGCCCATCATGGTAGCGGTAAAGGTCATGCCTAGCTTTTGCCGAGTGGTTAATTCCTCAAATTTTAACTCTTTCATAGCATCCTCCTGCTTTTCGGAATACGCAAATTCTAGGGTTTGAATTTACTATATCACAGGCAGTTTATATGCGCAAGCCGCTTGAGGCGATGTGGTAATTTTAGGGAAATAAATGATAATTTTAGGGAAGATAATGCCTGACGGATCATTTATGGCAGAAAACTGGCAGGTACAAGTGTACCTGCCAGTTTGGAGACTGTCAAAAAACTATGTCATTACCATGCCGGTGCTCACACCGGTGTGCCAATCGTTTTTCGAAAATATAAAGGTTCCCGAAACCTGGAAGCATATACCTTACAACCTATGTTCAGTACATAACATGCTGCACTTCTGTTTCCATCTCCTTGGGTTTTATATCCTTTCCCACTGCCATAAATCCAATTACAACAGAAAACCTATGCTGCACTATCGTAAGTGCGCGCGGGAGGGGTACATAGGGGAGGGACGGCTTTGAATGCGGGAGCAATGAACTCAGTTCCTCCCCTATGCCGACTTCTTTGGTTACTTTCTTGTTCGGCGACAAGAAAGTAACACCACCTCATATGCGCTGTGCGGTTGAGATTCTAAAATCTATACTTTTTTGACAAACTGACGCACCTGCAAAAAAGCAGGTGCGTTTCCTTTGATTTATAAAACCTGTTATTGCCGCTGCCCTACCGGTGTCTTTTCTGCGTTCCTGTCTCCATTATTTTGATTTCTTTATTTGATCATCCATTTTCAAATGATAACACATAGTCCGTCCGTGCAGATTTCTGCTTGCTATTTTGCTGGGTTTTCGGTATAATAAAGAATAGAGAAATTCCGCCCATGTGATTGGGAAGGCCTTTGGAGGCACAAATGGAACAAAAGAAACATATCCTGCTGCTGACCACCGGCGGCACCATTGCATCACTTCCCGGAGGCGAGGGTCTGGAGCCCCAAAGATCCCAGGTTATGGAACGGGAACTGAATCAGCTTCGCTCCTACTATACCATCACCGTCAAAGATGTGATGTGTTTGGATTCCTCCAATATCCGTCCGGAAGAATGGCAGCGGATCGCCGCCTATATTTACGAGCTGCGGGGCAGCTATGACGGCATTGTGGTGTCCCATGGCACAGATACTATGGCTTACACCGCGTCTGCTGTCACCTTTATGCTGCCTAACATTGACCTGCCTGTGGTTTTCACCGGTTCGCAGCTTCCTTTGGCTGATATTCTTTCCGACGGTCCTGATAATCTGCGAACCGCCTTTGCCATGGCCGCTTCCGGCCACCCCGGTATTTTTCTGGCCTTTGACCGGAAGGTTATGCGCGGCTGCCGTGCCGTCAAGGTGAGAGCTTCCGGCTTTTCCGCATTTGAGAGCGTCAATGCCAAGTATGTTGGCATTGTCAGCAATCAGGGCCTTGTGATCAATCCCGGTGCGCTGCCTGTGCAAAATGGCCCCACAGAGCTGAAAACCGATATCAGCACAGATGTGTTTCTTCTCAAATTGACACCGGGTATCTCCCCCGCCATCTTTGAAGCACTGGTTTCCATGGGGTACAAAGGTATCGTCATTGAAGCCTTCGGCCTTGGCGGTGTCAATGTGCTTAACGAAGGTCTCGACGGTATTCAAAAGGCCGTGAACGCCGGAATCAGTGTGGTAGTCACCACCCAGTGCCTGTATGACAGCTCCGATCTGCGGGTATACCAAGTAGGCAACAAACTGCTGCAGCTTGGTGTTATCCAGGGCCGGGACATGACCTCGGAAGCTGCCATGACCAAGCTGATGTGGGCCATTGGACAAGGTATGAATGCAGAACAGGTATCCGCATTCTTCCACCAAAGCCTGGCCGGAGAAATTACGATCAATCACCTCTGATTCTGATTCTTTATAGGAGGGTAATTTATGGATCCTATTTATGTTACCGGACACCGCAATCCTGATACCGACTCTATCGTTGCCGCCATGGCCTATGCCGCTCTGCGCAACGCAGTGGGTGACCGGGAATACGAACCTGCCTGTTTAGGCCGTGTTTCCGATGAGACCCAGATCGTTCTGGACCGCTTCGGTTTTCAGGCGCCCAAGCGGATCTACAACATGTACACCCAGGTAAAGGATCTGGATTTTGATACCCCTCCTGTATTGGGCGCTACTGTGACCATCGGCCGTGCATGGAAGCGGCTGACGGAACACAAGAATATATCCGCTATTCCCGTGGCCAACGAAGACGGCACCCTGTTCGGTATGCTCTCCCGGGAAGATGTGGCGAACTACAACATGGCGCTGGTTTCCGCCGGTGTGCTGGACAGCGTCCCTCTTTTCAATGTTCTTTCCACTCTGGAAGGAAAGGTTTTGAATATTGCCGGCGAAAGCATCGACACCATTTCCGGTGAGGTCACCATTGCTCTGCCCCAGGAGCGGGAAAATCTGCTGTTTAATTCCAAAGATTCCATTGTTCTGTGCGGCCACCAGCCGGATATGATCCGCCGTGCCTTGGAAATGAATGTCAGTTGTCTGGTTCTGTGCCAGGCGGAGATCAGCGAAGAGCTGCGGGATATGCCCACCGAAACCTGCATCATCTCCACCCCCTATGATGCTTACCGGGCCGCCCGGCTGATCTTCCAATCCAACCCCATCGGCCGTATCTGCCGCACCACCGATCTGGTCTGCTTCCATTTGGAAGATCGGGTGGATGATGTCAAAGAGCAGGTTCTGAAATACCGCGAGCATTGCTATCCCATTCTGGACAGCGAAGAAAAAGTCGTGGGTGTTCTGACCCGGTACCATCTGCTGCGGCCCCGCCGGAAACGGGTGGTTCTGGTTGACCACAACGAGGCCTCCCAATCCGTTCCCGGTCTGGACGAAGCGGAGATCATGGAGATCATTGACCATCACCGTCTGGCAGATATCCAGACCGCCAATCCCATCTATGTGACCAACGAGCCGGTTGGCTCCACCAATACCATCATCGCCGGTATGTTCCAGGACCGTGGCTTGATGCCCTCTGCCGCCATGGCAGGTATGATGGCCGCCGCGATTTTGTCCGATACCGTTATGTTTAAATCCCCCACCTGCACCGCCCGGGATGTCCGTACCGCCGAGCGCATGGCCCGTATTGCCAACATTTCTCTGGAAGAGCTGGGCAAGGAGATCTTCTCCGCCTCCGTTGGTAACCGCACCGCTGAGGATCTTCTGTTCTCTGATTTCAAAGAATTCCACATTGCCGGTTACGATCTGGCCGTTGCCCAGATCACCTGTGTGGACAGTCCCAAGATGCTGGAGCGCAAGGATGAATTCCTGCAGCTGATGAAGAAGGCTTCTGCTGAAAACGAATACAATATGATGATCCTGATGCTCACCGACGTGCTGATGGAAGGTACCCAGATCATCTATCTGGGCGATGACGAGACTATCCAGCAGGCATTCAATGTCACTCCCAAGGAAAATACAGCCTTCCTGCCCAAGATCATGAGCCGTAAAAAGCAGATCATTCCCATGCTGTCCGCCCTGTGGGGTTGATGCGAAGCATCAGTTCTTCACTATTCACTATTCACTTTTCACTATTCATCACCCACAGGAGAAACCATTATGGGATTCGAGGCCTTATTAGGAAACGAGCGGCTGAAGGATAACCTTCGCAGCTCCATAAACCGGGGCCGGATCTCCCATTTCTATTTGATCTCCGGCCCTGCCGGATCCGGAAAACGGACATTGGCAAAGCTTCTGGCTGCTGCCATTCTCTGTAAAAGTAAGGACAAGCCCTGCGGAAACTGCTCTGCCTGCCGCAAGGTTCTGGGCAGCGGTCATCCGGATTTTATCACCATTGACGATCCGGAAAAGAAGGTGGTTCCCGTAGATTTGATTCGGGAAGCCCGTTTAGATATTTACATCCGCCCCAACGAAGCTGACCACAAAATTTATCTGTTCCCCCGGGCCCAGGATATGGGTATTCCCGGTCAAAACGCTTTGCTGAAGGTGTTGGAAGAGCCGCCCGCTTACGGTGTGTTCATTTTATTAACCGACAATCCCCAAAAACTGCTGCCTACGGTCCGTTCCCGCTGCACGGAGCTTGCGTTGAACGCCCTGCCGGAAAACATTGCATTTGCGCAGCTGCGCAAGGATTTTCCCCAGGCGGAAGAAGCTGACATACGGGCAGCTATCAGCCGCAGCGGCGGCTTTTTGGGACAGGCCAAGGAAATTCTGGAAGAAGGCAGCGATCTGCCCGTTCAAACCGTAGAATTTCTCAACGCCTTTTCCCAGAGAAATACGTATGCTCTGGCTCAGGTCTTGGTACCTATGGAAAAATGGAAGCGGGATCAACTGATCCCTGTTTTACAGCAATGGGTCACATTTCTGGAAGGTGCCCTTGTCTGCCGCAGCGGTCTTGCCGTTGCCACACCCATGGCCCAGGCACTCAACAACGGCAGAAGTGCCATGGAGCTGAAGCAGGCTATCCGTCATTTGCAAAAAACCATTGAATATGCACAGGGTAATGTTTCCACCGGCGCGATCTGCGGTTATCTGGTGTGGGCCCTGAGATAATAAGGAGAATACCATGGAAGAAAATATTACGCTTGTTCCGGAGGAAACCACGGCAGAAGTGGTGGATATTCAGTTCCGTCCCGGACAGAAGATCTACTTTTTTGATCCCAACGGCATTGCCTGCAAAGCCGGCGACCATGTGATCATTGACACCGCCCGGGGGCCGGAATTTGGTTTCTGCGTCGGCGGCAACCACCATATCAGCACTAAGGATGTGGTATCCCCCCTGCGCCCCGTGCTGCGGATCGCCACCGCCCAGGATGAACGAATCATGGAGGAAAACCGGGCAAAAGAAAAACAGGCCTACGAAGCCTGCTTAAAGAAGATCGAAGAACACCAACTGGATATGCAGTTAGTCTCCGCGGAATATGCCTTTGACGGCAGTAAGATCCTCTTTTTCTTTACCGCCGATGAGCGGGTGGATTTCCGGGAACTGGTCAAAAATCTGGCCAGCATGTTCCATACCCGCATTGAACTGCGCCAAATTGGTGTCCGTGACAAAGCAAAGATGGTTGGCGGTCTGGGTATTTGCGGCCGTCCCTTCTGCTGTGCCAGCTTCCTGGACGATTTCCAGCCGGTGTCCATCAAAATGGCCAAAACCCAGAATTTAAGTCTGAATCCCACCAAGATTTCCGGCACCTGCGGACGGCTTATGTGCTGCCTGAAATACGAGCAGGATGCCTACGAAGATCTGATTCGTACCAGCCCCAAGCTGGAATCCTTCGTGGATACTCCCGAAGGCCGCGGTACGGTAGTAGAACTGGATCTGCTGCGTCAGCGGGTAAAAGTTCGCATGGAAGAGCGTCCTGAGGTGATTGGTGTATTCTCCAACGAAGAGATCGCCGTTCTGCGCAGCGGCAAGGCAAAGAAGAACGATCCTCCTATTCCTGCCGATCTTGCGCCCATTTCCGGAAAGGGCAAACGGGCCAAAACACCGGAGCAGCAGGAAGAGGCATTTTTGGATCCCATCCGGTTCCGCTACAGCACCGAAGCAATTGTAGAAGAGCCGGCACCTGCCGCACCGGAAGCGCCTGTTGAAGAATCCACAGATACCCAGCAGAAAGCCAAACGCCGCAGAAACAGAAAGGCCAAAGCGCCGGAGGAAACACAGCAAAGTTCCGCTGAGGTTCAGGAGAAAAAACCGGCAAAGAAAACAGAAGCTGCGGAAGCACAAAACGAAGCCGAAGAGCCCAAAGAGCCCAAAGAACCCAAAAAGCCCCGCCATCATTATTACCGTCGCCGCAGACCCAAGGGCAACGGCGGTGAAAAGGCCGGAAATTAAATTTCTCCACAAAGCAAACACGGGCGCGTTGCAATGCAACGCGCCCGTACTTTTTATTTTTGCACGCTTCTAAACAGCGCTCTATTCTTCTGATTCTTCCGGATTGATACGGGATTCGATTCTCTGGAGTCCATAGAGCATGCTCTCATAGGTTTCCGTGCTTACACAACCGACCCGTCTTTCTTCATAGGCAGAAAGTGCTTCTTTCAGGCGCACCACCCGAAGCAAACCCGCGTCGTCCTGCACCGTATAGATCGGAGTATAATTAAAATCCGTCACCTTGGTGATGCCCGTGGTGTTGTCCTTGGTGATCTCCAGCTCCAATATCACCGAATAAGCCGTGCCGGATCGGGTTCCGTCGCCAAAGAAGTCGCCCAGAGAATAGGCCACAAAGGTGCCCTTATCCTTATCAAAGGCAATTTCCTGTACATAATGGGGGTGGGATCCGATAATGGCATCCACACCTTCCGAGAACATCAGATCCCGAATGGCCACCTGGGACTTACTGTGTACATCGCTGTATTCGCTTCCCCAATGGAGCATCGCTATGGTGATATCCGGTGCTTCGGCCTCAACCTCACGCAGCAACCGGGTGACCGCCTTGGTATTGATGGATTTATAGGTGCTTGCGTAGTCATTATATAAAATGTTAACAAGGCCTTCACTGCCTGCGGGCATTGCCATGCCATCCATACCCTTGGTAAAAGCAACAATAGCAATTTTTACACCCCGCACATAACGGATCACATAAGCGCCCGGGGCTTCACCCTCCGCCACCGCGCCCACGCTTGCCATGCCGGCTGCCCGAACATTGCGTACGGTGGTATTTAATCCGGCCACACCCCGGTTGATCGCCTTGGAATTGGCCAACTGCAGCATATCCACACCTGCACCCTTTAAGGCGTCCAAAAGCTGCTGGGGCGCCGAATCCTTGCCGTATGGCATGCCACAGACATTTCCCTCAAAATTCATTGCCGTTAGATCTGCCTCTGCCAGCAACGGCAGCACGTCTACAAACGCATTGGTATAATCATAGGAAGCACCACCGGCGGCTACCACCGCATCGGTCACATTCAGATCACCGGCTGCAACAAAAGTAACCACAGTTTCCGCTTCCAGAATTTCGGTCTGTGTCGGCTGTGTGTCAACAGGAGGTACCGTTGTAACCGCTGTTGTTTCTTTTGGTGTGTCCCCGGGTTTTCTCAAAGCCACTGCCAGAATCAGGATGCCGCAAAGCAGCAACACGGCCATTGCAATCAGCAAGCGGGTCCTGGTTTTCTTTTCCTGTTGGAGGCGTTCCTTCTGCCTCTGCTGGCGCTCCTGGCGCCTTCTGTTCATTTCATCCATTTCAAAAGACATACTACGCCTCCTTCCTTGACTGATTACCGCACTATTTTACTACAAAAATTCCCTTTGCACAACCCCCAGAATTCTTAAAAACGAATCAGACAAATCCAACGAGTCCTGCGAAGCATAACATTCTGCCCTGCTGCAACGCATGGCCCGTTCCTACCGCTGTAAATGATCGTTTATGCGGGCAGTGCCCGCAGCCAATTCGTGCATGGTGCGGTACTAATCGTTACTTCCTGTGTCCGTTTGCGGTGCCCAAAATTTCTTATTCGCTATACGCTCATGAAATTTTGACCGCTGCACACGCTGCGCCTTCCCTTTATCCGCCACCGGCGGCGGTCAGGCTCGCGGCCGCTCGGTGTCGTTCTTGCGGCAATTTTCGATAGAATTCGTAGGGCGGGGCCTTGGTCCCGCCGCCAAAAGCACGGTATTTCGGCGGGAGCAAGCCCCCGCCCTACAATATCCATCGTAAGATAAACGATCATTTATCATATGGCTGCACTGCAAGAAACCGCAAGTAACTTGCTTTTTTATAATGTATATGATAAAATAAATTGTTCAAAAAATGAAAGGAGGAGATATCTATGCGAAGGACCGCTGCTGCTGTGCTGGCAATTATACTGGTTTTGTCCCTTGCTGTCACCGTTTCTGCCGCTACCGGTATCACCAGCGGTGCCATTACCGCCACCGTCTCCTCCGACAGCAGTTGTCTTGTAACGATGGATCTGCAGATCCATCTGGAATCCGGTGAACAGAATCTGCTGTTCCCCCTGCCTTCCAACGCAAAGAGCATCACAGTCAATGGCAAACCCGCCCGGACGACCCTCAGCGGTGATCTGCGCAACATCAAGCTCTCCTCTGTTTTGGGCAATGTGACCGGTGATTTTACCATCCGCCTGCAGTATACGCTGACAGGCGTGGTCGATTACGATGATTCCGGTAAGCTTTTTTTGACGCTGCCGTTGCTTTCCGGTTTTAACCATCCGATCAACGGGCTGAGTTTTTCCATCTCCCTTCCCGGCGAGATCATCCGCAACCCCGTTTTTACCAGCGGTTATTACAGCCAGACCATTGAATCCAGTTTGGATTTCCGTGTTGACGGAACCAGCATTACCGGAACCGTTACAGCCGAGCTGAAAGACCGGGAAACGCTGACTATGCGCATGGAAGTTTCCGACGAGGTTTTCCCGCAAAACCCGGTCCGCCAGTGGAGTATGGGTGTGGAAGAGATCCTGATGATCGTGCTTGCTGTTTTTGCCGCAGTCTATTGGGCAATTTTTCTGCGGAGCCTTCCTTTTCTGTCCCGACGCAGTTCCGTCCCGCCCGAAGGCTACACCGCCGGCGAGCTTTCCGGCTTGCTCACGGGATACGGCAACGATTTGACCATGATGGTCTTTTCCTGGGCACAGCTCGGCTACATACTGATTCATGTGGGCGACAGCGGTCGGGTCACGCTGCACAAGCGGATGGATATGGGAAATGAACGAGATCCGGAGGAAGTGCATATTTTCCGCACGCTGTTCGGTAAGCGCCGCTATATCGACGGTACCGGTTACCACTATGCCAGCCTGTGCCGCAAAGTCGCTGCCGGTTCTGCTAATATCCGGGATCTGTATAAGCGTTCCTCCGGCAATCCAAAAGGCTTCCGGATCCTTTGCGCAGGTATCGGTTTGCTCGGCGGCATTTCCCTTGGACGCGCTATTGTGGGCAATGCCCTTCTTGGCATCTTTTTAATTGCGGTACTGGCGGTTCTGGGTGCCATCAGCGCATGGCTGATGCAGGATTGGGTCAAGGGTCTGCACCTGCACGACAAGACCGCTCTCATATTGGGGTTGGGCCTTGCAGTTTTTTGGAGCTTACTTGGCACCATGGCCGGTATCTGGAATGTGAGCCTTTGCGTGTCCGCGGCGCAGCTTTTGTGTGGTCTGGCCTGCGCCTATGGCGGTCGCAGAACCTCTTTGGGCCGTCAGACTGTGTCCCAGTTTTTGGGCTTTAGAAAATATTTGAAGCGTCTTTCCCCAAAAGATGCTCACCGGATCACCAAAGCCGATCCCGACTACTTTTTTGCCATGGCCCCCTACGCATTGGCAATGGGTGTGCAAAAACCGTTCGCTGCCAGCTTTAAAAACAAACGGTTTTCCGCCTGCACCTATCTGACTACCGGCATGGACGGCCACATGACCGCGGCTGAATGGTGTCAGTTGATGGAACGGGCTGTCAATTCCCTGGACCACCGGCAAAAGCGCCTGTTTTTGGAACGGTTTATGAGTAAATAATTCAAATACCCGAGCGTGTTGCCGCACGCTCGGGTATTGTTTATACCGAATATCCGCTTGCAGGCCGCTCTTTTTCCTGATTGCGGATGATTTTGACCAGTTCCTCCACAAATCCCCAAACCGGCGGTTCAAGCCATTTATCGTAGAGGATACACATGTAAAGCGCTTGATACCAGTTTTTGATAGGTACAAAACAGACACCCTCCCGGGGGTGGACACAATCCTCAGAAAGCAAACTGATGCCCGCCCTGGCAGCTACCAGATCCAGCGCCGCCTGTGCCGTATTCACTGTGCAGATAATATGTTCTTCTGTGGGCAGACCACTGGCCCACTGCCCAAAAATACTCTCTACATTATAATTGAAAACGATCTGCGGTTCATGAGAGATTTGCTGCGGGGTAATTGCCGGCAATCCGGCCAGCATATGCGTTTCCGGTACTGCCACATAGAAATTCCGCTGGCCCAGTTTTCTGAAGTGCAGGCTACGGTCCCGGTCTGTGGTGTCCACAATGGCCATGTCCAGTTTTTCCTGCCGCACCAAGTCCATCAGTTCTTCCGCAGAGCTTTCCGTGATGCGGAAACGAATCCGGTCATTTTGCCGGATATACTCCGTGATCTGCTCCGCCACAGTTCCGCGCAGCGTTCCGGATACCACACCCATCCGGATAACCACCGGTGCGCTGGCCATACTGTCCCGCAGCAGCATGGAAGCAGAATTTAACTCCCGCAGGGCGGCATCCACCTTTTCATGAAAAAAACGACCCTCTTCCGTCAGACGGATATTACGGCCCACTTTTTCAAACAGCCTGACACCCCCAAGTTCTGTTTCCAGATTATGAATCGCGCTGCTGAGGGACGGTTGGGAGATTCCCAGCCGCGCTGCCGCCAATGTATAGTGTTCTACCTGTGCCAACACAGAAAAATACCGCAGATAGTTATAGTTCATTTGACTACCTCTTTAATCTATAGATATAAACTATAAATAAAATATCATAACTATATTGGTTTTTGCAAGTAAAATATGTATAATCCCTACTGGATTTTGATTTTGGCAGATTTTCCCCGATTCTTGTCAAAAGAAATCCCACAGTTTTACAAAAAACCAGAAACAGCCGTTGCGTTTATCAATATATTATGATAGAATAACATGTGGAGAATTATAGCAATTCACTCCTATTTCTATGATTACGCATTTTGCGTTTGAGGTTACTTATGGAATTTACTTATAAAGGCCTTTCCGGCCAGTTAAGCCGCCACACCGTCACCGGTGAAGAGGTGGACCGCAACCTGCAGCGTCTGCTGCAGCAGAATCCCCGCATCGCTGTGATCACTGACCGTCCCACCGAGAACGGTGATGAAGTTGTTTTGGATTACGCAGGCTTCTGTGACGGTGAGCAGTTTGCAGGCGGTACCGCACAGAATCAGACTTTGGTTCTTGGCAGCGGCATGTTTATTCCCGGCTTTGAAGAGCAGCTGCTGGACAAAGTGGTGGAAGAACCTGTCACCGTTACCGTCACCTTCCCCGAAAACTACCACGCACCCAACCTGGCCGGCAAAGAAGCCAAGTTTGAATGTGTGATCCACCAGATCCGTGTCAAAACCGCCTATGAATTGGACGATACCTTTGCTAAGGAAGTAGGCCAGTGCGATACGCTGGAAGAAATGCGTGAAAAGCTCCGCCAGAGCATGCAGTCCTATGCCGATGAGCGCGGTGAGATGGACCTGCAGGATCAGCTGCTGCGCAAGGCTGCGGCTACTCTGGATTTCTCCATTTCCGATGAAGCGCTGGAAGCTGCCGTTGACGAGCAGATGAAGGTGCTGGAAGCTCAGCTTACCCGCCAGGGCTTGAATCTGGAAATGTACTGCCAGTTTATGAATACCAATGTAACTGATCTGCGCAAGGATGCCCACCCCGCTGCCGAGGCCGCCCTTCGCAACCAGGCCGCCATCAAGAAGATCGTGGAGTTGGAAAAGATTGTTCCCACCCAGGAAGAGCTGGCTCAGGCTTTGGCTGTTATCGGCCGTCAGAATAATCTGACCATGGAGCAGTTGAAGGAATACTACACCCCCGAATTTGAAGAGGCGGTTATGAACAGTGTACTCACCGGCAAGGTCATGCGTCTGATCCGTGACGCGGCTGACATTGCGGAGGTATAAATAAATCCATCAAAAATTGTGCTGAAAACGGCACCTTAAAAAACAAGGAGGAATACCTACTATGGCAATCGTTTTTGACGAAAATGGCAAGTACGTAGACGAAAAAGGCTTTGTAAAGCTGGACCCCACTCAGTTCGCTGACTGGCAGATCGCCGAGGAAGCAGAGAAGACTCTGCCCCCCGTTGATTTCTTCCGTCAGAAGCTGGGCCTGCTGGAGGACGAGATCATCCCCTACGGCAAGACCCCCAAGATCGACTTCATTAAGGTTATGAATCGTTTGGCAGACAAGCCCGACGGCAAGTTCATCGAAGTTACCGCTGTTACCCCCACTCCCTTCGGCGAAGGTAAGTCCACTGTTTCTCTGGGCTTGATCGAAGGCTTGGGCTACATCGGCAAGAAGGCCGGTGGCGCT
>JAZURG010000173.1:0-26594 GCA_045606145.1 Faecousia sp. | reverse complement strand
ACCAAAATCTTTCACCGAAGCTGCGGTAAGACGCCAAATGCTTACCGTAAGGAACTGCAAAGTCTGGGAGAATCCGTCATTGCGATAGAGTAACCAGCCTGTCCCAACGGTTTTATCATCAAAAGCGCAAAATTCTTTTGTCCCACACTTGACACAGAAGTGTCCGGCTTTCCTGTTGCGGTGCACGGCTACGGCATCTTCGTCGAAAATATGTTAGACACCGCTGCATAAGCAAATCCCGCACCGAAAACGGTGCGGGATTTCTGAAAAATCATTCTGATTCGTCCGGACAGGCTGTGGGGGGCGCGTCCAAAAACGGAGAATACATCATGATCGCATGGTTCTCCACCAATGGTTTGGTTTCCAGCAGTTCCCCGTCAAGGGAATATATCTGCTGATACAGTTCATTATGTCTGCTGTAGCCACCCCAGTATTCCGGCTCCATGCGGTGATTCTTCTCTTTTATGCGGTACTTTTCGGTCATTGGAGCGGATACGCGCAGTTCTCCTTCCAAATAGTCTTTTCCCACGGTTATCAGAAGTTGATATGTATTCTCTGTGTCGTTTCGCAGCATGTCCGGCAAATCAAACGGAAATGAATATCTGAATTATTTTCCAATCATCATTATACAGCAATTGCCAATGTATTTGCGAACAATTCATGAATGGTGTACCCCCGGACACGTTTGACATGTGAATTCTTTTAACCCTATACATTATAATATAGTAAACATTCCAAACGGCTCAAATAGCAGCGCTGCCTTATGGCGCTAAATACATACCAAAGCAGCGGATAGGCAATAACCGTTCTCCGCTTCCGTTGCCGGGAGGTTTATCTGCCGCGGGAACGCACCATATGGAATGCTCTGACATACATCTATTACAGCAACCAACAAGGCGCTTCATATACGCAACCCGTCTGGGCGGGACTTTCATCCAGCTTTTTCCAGCCCCGATACAGCCGCAAAATATGGGGTGCCGGATATGAGAAAACAAGAATACTCCCCTGCATATTTCCCCTTGCAGCCATGTTCACAATATGTTATAAAGTCGTTAACTTTTTTGTTGAAAAATAGTTGACGAGTGGAGAAGGTCGTGTTATAATCAGCCTATCTTTACATTCGCGCGGCCCTTTTGCACAATAATGCAGGTTATAGCATTAAAAATTGCAAAATTGTCTTGCGGATAGTGAGACAAAATTCATCATGTGGAGGAAAACAACATGAACAGAAACTTCAAGTCCGTGCTCAAGGCTGTTTTGTGCCTGGTGCTTGTAGCAGCTATGTTCGTCGGTTGTACCCCTAAGGCCCCTGCCGAGACGACTGGCAATAATCCTGCCAATCCGACCGTCGATGCTACTGAGCCGACCGTCGAACAGGTCGTCCTCAAGCAGGCTGAGTACAATACGACCACATCCGTTATGCCCAGCAACTGGAACGAGTTCACCTACGCGGACAACAACGACACCCAGATCATGAGCTACATTGGCTCCTCTTTCTTCGACTATGACTACAAGTTCGAAGACGATCAGAAGTTCAATGCAGACGGATCCGTCAACAAGGACGCTATCGTCCCCGGTGCTTACACCACCAACTACTCTGCAGCAACCAATCTGGAAGACGTTACTGCAACTGTAGACGCTAAGTGGGGCTACACCGACGCTCAGAAGACCGAAGGCGGCTACGCATGGAAGATCACCCTGCGTGACGACCTGAAGTGGGATGACGGCACTGCCATCACCGCAGAAGACTTCGTGTACTCCATGAAGGAACTGCTGGATCCCGCTTTCATGAACTTCCGCGCTAACACCTACTACGACACCCTGATGATCAAGAACTCCAAGCCTTACTTCTTCAAGAACACTGAAGGCACCTACGAGTCTATTGGCAGCCAGGGTTACGCATCCGTTCAGGACGCTATCGACGCAGGCGAGACCCTGTACGCCAACGCATGGAACATGTGGGGCGCAGCTGGCTACCTGGATGAGGCCGGCAACGAGTGCCCTGAGTATGTTGCTATCGACGACGAGACCGTTTACAACAACGCTGCTGGTGACGATCCCGTTTCCGGTAAGTTCCTGTACGAGAACTACGGTCCTTACCTCGAGCCCGGCACCGGCTATGATGCCGCTATCTATGTTGAGAACACCAACCGCGACGTAGCTTGGGAAGACGTTGGTATCTACGCCATCCCCGAGGAGAACGCAGTTGTTCTGTGCCTGGATAAGGCTTACTCCTTCCTGAAGGAAGACGGCAGCCTGTCCGTTTGGGCTCCCTACTACTTCTCCAGCCTGCCCGTCGTTCACATGGAAAAGTACGAGGCATCCAAGATCGCTCCCGCTGACGGCGCTACTCTGTGGACCTCTAACTATAACTCCTCTCTGGAAACCACCGCTTCCTGGGGTCCCTACAAGCTCGTTGAGTTTGAGGCCGGCTCTCACTACAAGCTCGTTAAGAACGAGAACTGGTACGGCTGGAACCTGGAGCAGTACAAGAATCAGTACAACATCACCGCTATCAACTGCCGTAAGGTCGAAGAGTTCTCCACCAAGTGGATGGGCTTCCTGAACGGTACTTACGATGATGCTTCTCTGCAGACTGAGAACGTTGCTGAATACCTGGACTCCAAGTACGTTTACTTCACCTCTACCTCTACCGGTACCTTCGGTATGCAGCTGTTCAGCGACCTGACCGTCCTGAAGAACAGCGAGAACAACAACGGCATCCTGGCTATCCAGGAGTTCCGTCACGCATTCAACCTTGCTCTGAACAGAAGCGACATCGTTGAGAAGATTTGGCCCGGCTCCGCAGTTCCCTGCTTCGGCCTGCTGAACGTTGCTTACTACTACGACATTGAGAACTCTCCTGAGCTGGAAGACGGCGGTCAGTACCGTAACGCTACCATCGCTAAGGAAGGCATCCTGCGCGCTTACGGCTTCACCCAGAAGGACGGCAAGTGGTCCGGCGGCGATCTGAAGGATCTGTCCACCGAGGACGCTTACGATGCTCTGACCGGCTACAACCCCGTTCTGGCTAAGGAAAAGATGAAGGAAGCTATCGCTATCCTGCTGGCTGATCCCGAGGCATATGGCTACGATGCTACCAAGGACATCACTCTGGTTTACGGTTCTTCTTCCGATACCGACAAGCAGAGATTCAGAGCCAGCTACCTGCAGGAAGTCCTGGACGGCCTGGCAAAGGATACTGAGCTGGAAGGCAAGATCAAGGTTGTCTTCGACGCATCCGCTGGCGCTAAGTGGGCTGACGCTTTCCGTTCCGGTGCAACCCAGATTGGCTTCGGCTATGGCTTCTCCGGCAACGCCTTCAACCCCTTCGACATCATCGGCGCATTCGTTAACCCCGATGACGATTTGAACTACCACATGTACTGGGATACCTCCGCTATCGACATGACTCTGACCATGCCCGAGGGCGATTACGAGGGCGCTGGTGAGACCATCACCATGTCCATCCAGAACTGGTACTACTGCCTGAACGGTCTGGCTGAGACCGAGAACCAGGCTAAGACCTACAACTGGGGCGCAGGCTTCGCTCCTGTTGAAGCTCGTCTGATGATCCTGTCCGCTCTGGAAGAAGTTACCATTAAGGAGTCCCGCAGCGTTATGCTGATCGCTGACGGCGGCGGTTCCTTCCTGGGTGCTAAGTTCTCCTACTTCTCCGAAGACGAGCACACCTTCATGGGCTTCGGCGGTCTGAGATACATGGAAGTCAACTACACCGACGCTGAGTGGGCCGAGTTCGTTGCTGCCAACAACAACGACCTGTCCGCAGAGTACAAGAAGTCCGAGTAATTTCAAATAGTTGAATTACCCAAAATAAACTAACGCAAACGGCGGTGAGCCACTGTGCTCACCGCTAGTTTGCCATATATAGTAATATTCTGATAATCCGATTAGCAAAACCCCAAAATATGCTGCAGTAAAATGTAAGACGCTTACGAGGATGAATAATAGTAAGCGGCCGGTTTTATAATAGCTGAAACGGAAAGCTATGAATTGATAACATTTTTGATGGTTTGAAACGTCATTTTTGGCGGCGCACAGCTTTTGTGTGCGCAGAGCCTATACATCCCACTGTTTTTTGGCTCGAACACTGTGAATTGGAAAATAACAAAACAGAGGAGAAATACCTATGTATATGTTTAAATATGTGACGAAGCGTTTGGGCTTGATGTTATTCACATTCTTCATCATTTTCACGATGTGCTTTGTGCTTATCAAGCTCCTGCCTATCCCGACGAATGCCCTTCCGGGACAGGATCCTGAAATCGTTATGAAAACTCTTGAAGGAAGAGGTTGGATCACCAACATTCAAGAGGGATCAAACGGTGTCTGGACCTATGACCGGGTACCGATCCTGCTCCAGTTTGGAACTTATATTAAGAGAATCCTGACTAAGGGTGATTTCGGTATTGCAACCACCTACGGCGAATATCTGAATATGAACCTTTGGAAGGTATTTGTCAGTCACCTCCCCCCCACGATCCTCATCAATATCTATTCCACCCTTATCGGCGTACCTATCGGTCTCGGTTTGGGCATTTTGGCTGCACTGAAAAAGAATAAGTGGCAGGACCAGGTAATCAACATTTTCATTATCTTGTTGATATCCGTTCCCTCCATCGTGCTCGCACTGATGATCCAGTACGTATTCTGCTTTAAGCTCGGCTGGTTCCCGCTGACGATGTCAACAAGTAATGAATACTTCACCAAGGAAGTATTCGTTTCCATGCTCCCTGCGGTGTTTGCTTTGTGTCTGGGTTCTATCGCCGGTTATGCCCGCTACACCCGTGCTGAGCTGTCCGAAGTGCTGACCGGAGAATTTATGCTTCTGGCAAGAACCAAGGGCCTCACCAAGAGACAGGCTATCTATCGCCACGCAATGCGTAACTCTATGGTCGTCATCTTCCCCTCTATCCTAAGTGAGTTTATCTCCGTGCTTTCCGGTTCGCTGATTATCGAAAGAATGTTTGGCATTAACGGTGTTGGCGGACTTTACCTCAACTCTATCACATTCCAGGATTATGACTTCTTTATGTTGTTATCTGGTTTCTACACCTTGGTAAGCCTGACTGCCGGCATCGTTATCGATATTAGCTACGGTTTCATTGATCCTAGAATCAGAATGGGAGCAAAATGATATGGATAATAATATAAATAACATTCCCGTAGAGAAGTTTCGGTTTGCTACAAGAAACGATCTGCTTCATGACAGCAAATTCGAAACCAAGCCTGTAAGCTATTTTCAGGGTGCTTTCCAGCGGTTCTCCAAGAACAAGGGCGCTGTTGTAGGCGGTGTAGTCATTGCCGTACTGGTGCTTTTCGCAATAATTGCTCCCTTTTTCACCCCCTTCCAGCCTGCATACTACGATATGGTGTATGCATATGTAACCCCCAAGTCAAATCTTTTTGCCAACAGCGATATCGCTTTTTGGGACGGCTGCAAGCAGAAGGACACGAACTATGTAGGCTATCTCAAGGACCATGCCCTTGCTGCTGAAACCGGCAGAGAAATCATCAAAAACGGTGAGTATACCGTAAGTGAAGACGGTAGTACTTATTCTTACCGTTATGATACCTATTACGGTGTAGGCTTCGGTAAGTATAAGATTATTTCTTTGGAAGAGTTCAACGATATTCAGAGATATCAGGACGAAACCGGCAGACAAGTGCTGTATCCGGTAGTCAAGCTGAAGGACAGACCTACGCTTGAGAAGAACAAGTATGACGCGAATATCTACTATAAGGTAGAAAACCCCAAAGCATCCATTCTTCGCCCCAAGCTCGACAAAGAAGGCAACATTATTCCGAATTATTGGAAATATGAAGTGGGCGAGACCAGTGGCCTGATCCCTGAGTATAACTCCCTTAGAATCGAAGGCGAGAACGGTGTCGAGGAGAATGGCAAGCGGTACCACTACGCTTACGGTCGAATCGTAGACGGCGGTATTGAAATCAGAGCTGAATACTACGAATATTATACCTATCAGCATAACGAGGTGCTGAAGGATGGCATTGGTGAGCCCCTTTTCCTGTTCGGTACTACCGAAACCGGTAAGGATATCTTTGCCTGCCTTGCCTACGGCGCAAGATTCTCCTTTATTTTTGCAACAATCGTTGCTGCTGCGAACTTTATTGTTGGTGTGATCTGGGGTTCCATTTCCGGCTATTCCGGCGGTAAGGTCGACCTGTTTATGGAAAGATTCGCCGAGATTCTGGGAGCTGTTCCCACAATGATCGTTATTACGCTTCTGAAATACCATATGGGCACGTCTAGCCAGGTATTGGTCTTGTTTATCGCGTTCTTTGCCACGGGCTGGATCGGTATGGCGGGCACAACCCGTATGCAGTTCTACCGTTTCAAAAATCAGGAATATGTTCTGGCCGCAAGAACACTGGGCGCCCGTGATACGAGAATTATGTTTAAGCATATTTTCCCCAACGGCCTCGGTACCATCGTAACAAGGGTTGCGCTGGTCATTCCTGCGATGATCTACTCAGAGACAAGCCTCTCCTATCTGGGTATCATCAACCTGGAAGCAGGCAACACTACCTCTGTCGGTACTCTGATCGCAGCGGGACAGCGGTCCATTACTGCAAATGCCGGTTATGTGGCACTCTTCCCCTGTGTGTTCCTGGTTCTTTTGATGCTCAGCTTCAATTTGTTCGGCAACGGATTGCGCGATGCGTTTAACCCGTCACTCAGAGGAACGGAGGATTAAGGATGAATAAAGAAATTAAATTATCTGTAAATGATCTTAAGATCTCCTTCCGTACAGATGCCGGCAAGGTGCAGGCAGTACGCAACATTTCCTTCGATCTTTACAAGGGTGAGACCCTTGCCATCGTTGGCGAATCGGGTTCCGGTAAGTCCGTTACCTCCAAGGCGATCATGGGTATTTCCGCAGGTAACTCTATTTACGAGGGCGGCGAGATCCTCTATGACGGACAAGACCTGACCCGTATTCCTGAGGAAGAGATGCACAAGCTTCGTGGCGATAAGATCGCTATGATCTTCCAGGATCCTCTGTCCTCTCTGAACCCCATCATGCGAATCGGCAAGCAGATCACCGAGGCTATGCTCCTGAAAAACAAGGCAAACCGCAAAGAAGGCCGTATTACCTTTAATAAGACCCTTACGGAACTGTCCGAAATGATCAAAAAGGCTCTGGCCGAGACTCCCAATGCCACTGTATCCGCTTCGGATGTTGATAAGCAAATCAAAACCTTCGACAGCTTCAATATTCAGGCCATCAAGCTGGAGAACAGCTACAACGCGGCACGCACCGCCGCAGAAGAAATGATCGCGGTCATTGAAGATCTGCTTTTCATGGCAGAAAACAAGCAGAAGGTCGACGTGGTTTCCACCCTTAACCTTATCAAGCGCAGCCTGAAGGACATCACCGATAAGTACTTCACTGCCAATTACGAGCAGGCGTTGAAAGCACACGCTGCAGCCGTTGACGGTGTTTTGCGTACAGAGCGCAGCAAGGTGAGCTTTGTTGATTTTGCTAAGAAGGTCTGGAACTCCAGCGCGTCCAAAAATGAGGTATCTCCTGAGACGATCGATGTGCTTAAGGCACTTGAGGCAACCGCAAAGGAAATGCTTGCGCAGCCCCAGTACAACTTCTTTAGAATCGGTTATTATGTATACAAGCACCCCGAGACCGATCTGAGCCGGATGTCTGCTGATGCAGCTAACGAGATGGCCGGTAAGTTCCTTGATGAGGACTTTATGGATGCCTTCATTGATCTGATGAAGATCGCGGTGCAGTATTCCTTTAACAAGACCCTTGAAAACAAGAAGGCCGCTATTGATAACCTCGAGAATACGATCAAGTTCTTCAGAGCTGGACAATTCTCCGCGCAGGAAGCAGATGAGACCTGCAAGAACGTAAACAAGAGCGTTCTTGCGGCCATTGATCCCCTTGCCATTGTCAAGGATAACGTGGCCTACACCTTTGGCGGAGCCCTCCGCAGAGAAGTGGAGAAGTATTTCTTCTACATTAAGAACAATCCCAAGGAGGAAGCTCGCTTTGCCCGTCAGACTGCCCAGAGAGAGGCTCTGCTGGCAAAGGGCAAGAAGGTTGACTGGAAGATCGTTCCCAAGTCGGTTATCGAGCCTGAGGTGCAGATCGAGACCATCGTTTCTGTTCTCGCCCGTGTCATGAACAAGTTTAAGGCTGATGTTGCCAACGCTGAGAGCTTTGACGCGGATAAGCGTTGCGTTGAGATTATCGATTACCTCAAGGAAAAGGCCTCTCAGGTAGTTTATACACTTACCAAGAGGATCGCAAAGGAAAAGGCTATCAAGCTCATGGAAGAGGTTGGTATTCCTGAGGCAAGAATGCGTTACAGACAGTATCCCTTCGAGTTCTCCGGCGGTATGCGTCAGCGTATTGTTATCGCCATCGCCCTTTCCGCCAACCCCGATATCCTCATTTGCGATGAGCCCACCACTGCACTTGACGTTACGATCCAGGCACAGATTCTGGAGCTGATCAACCGGCTGAAGCGCGAGCACAACCTGTCTATCATCTTCATCACTCACGACCTGGGCGTCGTTGCCAACATGGCAGACAGAATTGCTGTTATGTATGCCGGTAAGATCGTAGAGTACGGCACTGCGGAAGAGGTGTTCTATAATCCTCAGCATCCCTACACCTGGGCACTGCTTTCCTCTATGCCTGACCTGGATACCAACGAACGGTTGGATGCGATCCCCGGCACACCCCCGAACATGATATATCCTCCTGTTGGCGATGCGTTTGCCGAAAGAAATAAGTACGCAATGGAGATTGACTTTGAGATGCAGCCCCCCATGTATGAGGTTTCCCCCACACACTTTGCTGCAACATGGCTGCTCCATCCCAACGCACCCAAGGTGGAAATCCCCAAGATCATTACCGAGCGTATCCGGCGCATGAAAGAAAGAGGTGGCAACCATGGAGAATAATCGTGAAGTATTGTTGAAAGTGGACCACCTTTGCCAGTATTTCCGTTTGGGACGTAAGGACCTGAAGGCCGTTGATGATGTAAGCTTTGAGATTCGGAAAGGCGAAACCTTTGGTCTGGTCGGTGAATCCGGCTGTGGAAAGACCACTACCGGCCGTTCCATCATTAAGCTGTATGACATCACCTCCGGTAATGTGTATTTCAAGGGTCAGAGAATCGGTGCAGGCACCCGCGCTTATCAGGACGCGATCACCGCTGCCCGTGCCGATGCTGCCAAGAAGATCAAGGCTCTTCGCGCAGAAAAGAATGTGGACGCGGCAAGAAAGGCTGAGATCCAGGAAGAAATCAAAAAGATCAATGAGGAGCTTGGCGCTGTCGTTGACAAGAACCGGGCGCTCATTAAGGACGCTAAGTCCGACAGCAAGGATGTTGACAAGCAGTACGTCCAGTCTCTTCTCAAAGCACTGGAGGAAGAGTACTCCCAGAAGTTCCTCGCAGCAGAGGCAACGGGCGACAGCCAGAAGCTGAAGTCCCTACAGAAGGAATTCAACAACCGTTGCCGCGTAGCAAAGAAGAGCAAGCTCATCACCCAGATCCAGATGATCTTCCAGGATCCTATTGCTTCCCTTGACCCCCGTATGACCGTTCGTGATATCATCGCTGAAGGTCTTGTGATCAACGGCATCACCGATAAGGATTATATCAACAAGAAGGTCTACGAGATCCTTGAGATGGTCGGTCTTGTGCGTGAGCACGCAGACCGTTATCCCCACGAGTTCTCCGGCGGTCAACGCCAGCGTATTGGTATCGCCAGAGCCGTTATCATGCAGCCTGAAATGATCATCGCTGACGAGCCTATCTCCGCGCTTGACGTGTCCATTCAGGCACAGGTAATCAACCTACTCAATGATCTGCGGGATCGTTTGGGTCTTACCATTATGTTCATCGCCCACGACCTGTCGGTGGTTAAGTACTTCTCCGACCGAATCGGCGTCATGTACTTTGGTAAGATGGTTGAGCTTGCCGATTCCGACGAACTCTTTAAGAATCCCCTGCATCCTTATACCAGATCTCTTCTTTCCGCTATTCCGCTGCCCGACCCCGTATACGAGAAGCAGCGCACGAGAATCCACTACAACCCCATTGCAGAACACGATTATACCGAAGACACCCCCTCTTTCCGTGAGATCACTCCGGGCCATTTCGTATACTGCAATAATGCCGAAGAGGAAAAGTATAAGCAGCAGGTCAAATAACAGGATGGTTAACAGCAGTGAAACAGGAAACCAAAGTAACATTAAGAAATTATGCTATTTGTTTTGGTATTGAGGCATTGATCGCGTTTCTTGTGATTTGGTCCAAGGGCTTTTTCACACACAGCGCAGCGGTAAATATCCAGATCTTATCCGATGCTTTCTTCGTTGCGGGCATATTAATGACGCTGTTTGCGGGCATGATGTATGTCAGCGGTGAAGGAGCGCTCATCGGTATCAGCTTCGTTCTTAGAAACGTTGTGCTTGCCTTTATCCCTATGGGCAGAGCAAGACACGAGCGATATGCCGACTACCGTGCCCGTAAGCTCAGCAATGCCAAAAAGCATAACAACAGCTATATTCTTGTAACAGGACTTATCTTCCTTTTCATTGGAATCGTCTTCACGGTTATTTGGTGCGTAGCATTCTATAACGTATAAGCTTATCCCCGCGCGTATGCGCGGGGATTTCTTTTTGGTTTTGTAGCGGAAAAAGCACGCTTGGCGCGGCAAATCGGTAGGGCATCACGGATCGCACCTGTTTTTTGGCAATATATAGCAGCGGTGTGTCAAAACCTGCCTTTGCCCCAAAAAGCGCATAAAAACCGCAGAAAAACACAAAATTTATTTGTTCCCTAGCTGACATCTGTGTGTCCGCCTCTCCTGTTTTGATGCCTTGTGTGCGCACTGGCGCGAAACAACGCAAAAGAATGATAGCCGCTACTTTTATCGAAAACCGTGTCATTATTAGCAAGCCGCAGGCGATTCGAAGCATCCGTCCTCTCAAAAATAAAAAGGAGTATCAATTATGGATTTTTACAAAGTACCCATCGGTTTTGGCATGGCGCTGGCGCAGAACACTGCCGCTATGAACCGCTATGCCCATTTAACGGAATCCCAGAAGCAGGACATTCTGAGCAAGGCCCACAATGTCCGCAGCGAGAAGGAAATGTATTCTCTGGTGGCATCTCTTGCCAACGGCACCATGCAATAAAGCAGAGGCAACCGCTCCTGCGGAAATCTATCAAAGAACCCCCTGTTTTGTTAACGCAAAACAGGGGGTAACACATACGCATCTTCAGGGCTTGCGAATAAAGGCATTCAAAATCAATGCCGCAAAGGTCAGCAACAGCAGCATTGCAAATGTTGCCGTATAACCGCCGGTGACCTCCAGAACCTTGTTGGATACCGTGGCGATGAGAGAACCGCCCATAACCGTAAAGGTCATAAATGCCATGTTGGTAGAGAAATGCTTCATGCCAAAGAAGGAAGAAGTGAAGGCGGCTGTGATGGTCGGGCAGGCCCCGTAAGAAAGGCCCGTCAGACACAAGCCTGCAATGCAAAGGGGCAGTGAGCCGATGGAAACCGACAACAGTGTAACAGCGGCAGCGCCGATCGTAAACACATTAGCCCACAGCATAGTCTTGCGGCGGCCGATACCATCAAAGAGCGCACCGGTCAGGATCCGTCCGATGCCGTTGCACACTGACAGCACACCCACCAGCGAGACCGCCAGTGCCTCGGGGGCACGGACAGAAAGAGCCAGATCCTTGGCAAAGCTGATAACCGAGCTGCCCACGGCAGCCAGAAAAGAGATACCGGCAAAGGCCATCCAGAAAGATGGGCGGCAGAGCATCTGCCCGGAGGTATAGTCGCGCCGTTCAAAGGCTTCCTCTGCGGCATTCTTAGTGGTCTTCTTCCGGGGCAGAACTGTCTGGGAATCGGGCTTCTTCAGTAAAAGACCCGCCAAAACCAGAACTGCGCAGATAGCGATACCCAGAATCCCATAGGTAACGCGCCAGCCAACGGTGCTTTTGAACAGCGCATCCGCTGCGTTGCCTAAAACCAAAGCAGAAGCACCAAAGCCCATCATCAGACAGCCGGAGCACAGGCCCTTCTTATCCGGAAACCACGCGCTGACCGTGGCAATGACCACATTGTAGGCAATGCCGATACCCATACCGGCCAGCACGCCGTAGGTCAGATACAGCACCACTACAGAGGTATCACGCAGAGCAGCGGTCAGAATAAAGCCTGCCGCCGACAAACCACCGGCGATGATCAGTGCGACCCGGTGTCCCGCCCGTTTGGAAAGCCGCGCGCCCAACAGGCCGCCGATGCAAAAGAAGCTCATTGCCAGCGTAAAATTCAGCGCCAGCTCCGAAGCGCCCCAGCCAAATTCCGCTGCCAGCGGCGCTTTTAAAATAGACCATGCGTACAGAACGCCCGCAAACAGCATCGCAACGACACCAATGGCCAGATAGGCCCACCGTGCCGAGATGCCCTGTTTCACTTTATTCATTGATATTCCCCCTAATATGTGATCCCTTTTAAATACAAATATTGTACTATGCTTTTTCTAGAAAGTCCAGCTATCTGATGTGTGTCACGCAAAGGCGACATATCATAATCATTTATACTTTCCATTTGCGTGGAGAAATTATACCCCTGTTAGCACATTCCTCCTTTACAATTCATTTTTTTCTGTTATAATCTGGACGAGGAGGCGATACCCTATGAAAAAATTAAGTATCAGTATTAGCGATGCGCTTAAAATTTGCAGTTTTGACCGTGCCTGTGAAATGTGTAAAAGAAGCGGTTTTGATGCCATTGATTATAACCTGGAATTTCTCTATCCGCTGGAACATGGTGTATATGCCGCATCTGACGAAGAATTTGAAGAGCATTTTTATAATGTGCGGAAAACGGCGGAAAAGTACGATTTGGAAATTGGGCAAACACATGGGCGTAGTGAAACCTATGACCCTATTGACCAGTCCCGCCGGGAATGGTCTCACAAGGTCACTGAGAAGGATTTAAAAGCTACCGCTCTACTGGGTGCGCCCTCCTGTGTTGTTCATTTCATCAACTCTACCCGCTGGGGCAAACAACCGCCTGAAGTTATGCGAAACGCATCGAACGAAATGTACCAAAACGTCATTCCCTATGCAGAAAAATATAAGGTTAACATTGCTTTGGAAACCTTTGGTGCTGCGCGGATTTATGGCGACCGTATACGTGATTTTTTTGCAGACCATAACGAGTACCTGATGCAATATAACAAGCTGGATACCCAGTATAAGACAATGTGCGTCGATACCGGCCATACCCACGAAGCAGAGTCATTTTGGGTGATTCCTCCTGAGGAATATATACGTATTTTGGGAAAAGACGTAACTTTGCTGCACCTTCATGACAACTCGGGGCACTGGGATGACCATCTGCTCCCCGGGACAGGAACCATTAAATGGGAAGCTGTGTTTGATGCTCTGGACGACATTGGTTATCAGGGTAATTACAATTGCGAACTTTCGCTTCGCTATTACGGTAATTGTCTGGAAGATTATCTGCACTTTGTGGGCAAGTACATGCGCAAATTTGTGGATAATCACGGAAGACCATAAAATACATAACAGTAGATAGCATACATCTTTTTGACTCCCCAAAATCGCAAGTGTGTTGGTACTCTATCTTGTGCGTGAAACCCATATTGCAATTTCTCCGGGATGTGATATGATATCAGAAAAACGGAGCGTCATGTTTCTATGATTGGATTGGGTACGATTATTAATACTGTAGCTGTCATTGTAGGCGGTCTGCTGGGGTTGGTGCTGAAGAACGGCATTGCGAAGCGGTTTGAAAAGATCCTGATGCAGGGTCTGGGCCTTGCCACCGTCTTCATCGGTATCAGCGGTGTACTGAAATATATGCTGGTTTTGGAAAACGATAGTCTCGCCACCCGTGGCACAATGCTGCTGATCTTCAGTTTGGTTATCGGCTGTCTGTTGGGCCAGTGGATCGATATCGAAGCAAAAATGGAGGCCATCGGTATCAGGCTGAAAGCAGCGGTGCGCATCAAAAATGACAACCGCTTTGTGGAAGGGTTTGTAACATCCTCGCTGATCATCTGCGTCGGTGCTATGGCCATTGTGGGTTCCATGCAGGATGGCCTTTCCGGCGACAGTTCCATGCTCATCGCCAAGGCGCTGTTGGACTTTGTGCTGGTGGCAATCCTCGCCGCAGCCTACGGTGTAGGTGTGGTCTTCTCCGCCATTGCGATCTTTGTGTATCAAGGCACCATCACCTTGATCGCGGCGCTGTTCGGTTCCGTAATTCGGGATGTTCTTATTGAAGAGCTGTCTTTCGTGGGCAGCGCACTGATTTTCTGCGTGGGTATCAACCTGGTGCGGGAGAAAACTTTCCGGGTCGCCAATATGCTGCCCGCCCTGCTGATCCCCATCGTGGTGGAGCTTTGGCGGATACTGTCATAAACAGGAGGGTATCTTTATAGGCATCGAACACATTTCATGTGCAGGTCCCCGTCGGGAGCATACCGGCCTTACCCAGTTGTTTCCTGACCTTGCGCAGGATGAAAGCGAGAAGACGATTTATGTGGATGCCGGAATCTGGGGAATACAGGCAGGCAAGGCTTCCTATGCCGCCGGATGGCGTAGCCATACCGGACTATTTCGATTCCCATGCCTTCCTCCCCCTGAATGCAAAGCTCATCAGCAATGTGCAGCTGCGCTTTGCCCCCACTGCCGAGGAGGTTACCTACGGTGAAAGCCGCATCTGGTCACCGCTGAACATTCTGGGTGGCATTTATCTGACGATCTACAATAATCGCTCCGCGCAGCATTTTGATGTAAAGCTGCTCCACAGCGGAAACCCTCCCCAGTTGATCGATCGGGAAGCGGAAAACAAGTATCCCTTCAAGGTGTACCAATAGCAGGTATCCCGTTATAGATATTGGGGTTGCGTTAAAAAAGCAGAACACTGGCATATAGAATTTGTAGGGGTGATTATCAATCGCCCGCAACGATCATTCTCTGATCATCGCGGGCAGTCGATAACCGCCCCTACACCCATATTTGACATCTGAATGACATTGTTTACGCAACGGCCCATTTATTTGGCCGGAGATGCAGTTTGCACTCCCGGGTCAAAAACCGGCCCTTACTTTTTATTCTTTTCCTTGGCCCGTTTATCGTTAATAATCTGCATTTCCTTAGCCGTGACCAGCTCACAGCCGTTCTCCCTTGCCCACTCTACGCAGCCCTTCAGCACCAGCGGCAGGAATACACGGGGTACATTGAGGATCATTTCCAAAGCATCATCGGAGAACTTGACCTTGTCATCGGCCCGGTCTGCGGCATAGCGGACGGATTCCAGGCTCTGCTTGCGCATGGGCAGCAACTCCGCGCGCATACGGGTCTTACGATGGAACCAGAAGTTTTTGGAATCCCGGTAGCCGTAGTCAACGGGCAGATTGGGAAAATCCTTAGCCTTCACACCGTTGATGATAGCATCGGAATATTTTTTCTTCATTAGGATCTTGTCGACCTTCAGAATGAAGTGAGCGCCAAACTTGGATGTGATGCCGTTGAAGTCGTGATAAGGCGGCTCATAGCCGTTGAGCTGACCGGGCAGATCATTTTCCGCGCCGTCCAGTTCCCGAACCCATGTACATTCAATGATCTGAATGGCATCGGTCAGGACCATGGGACGTTCTCCCTCTGCCTGGCCCTTTTCCAGCTTGAACTTGCAACCCGGCATTTTGTCTTCGGGCTTGTCACCGGGCCAGGAAAGCTTGACACACTCCGCAAAGGTCTTGGGCTTGTCGTCTACAAAGTTCAGTGCGCACTTGCCGTTGCGCAGGATGTTCTGCGCGGTGTTGGAAGAGTTGCGGCAGGAAAGCAGCATGGCATAGTAGTCCTTGCCGGCCACATAGTACGGCTGTACCAGGCTGTAAGGGCCTAATGTAGTGGTGCCATCCTCACACAAAGTGCTGATAACCACCGTAGGCATGGGAAAGAACAGGGATGTCTGGTAGAAATTATCTACCACACGCAGATTTTCAAAGCTGGACATGATGCATATCTCCTTTTGAATAATTTACACATTCAATATAGTAAACCCGCGTTCAATTGTCAAGCTTTGCTATCCTCCCTGTTTGCCTTTAAATGCCCAGAACAGGAAATCCGGCTGCTGTATGGGCGGCGATCAGGTCATCGCACATGGCGACGATCTCATCGGTAGAAAGCTGTGCGCCGGTATGAGGATCCATCATGGCTGCCTGGTAGATCAGATCCCGTTTGCCGGTATGGGCAGCTTCAATGGTCAAAAGCTGGGGATAGATGTTGCTGGAGTTCATAGCCGCCAGCTGCAGGGGCAGATCGCCCACATAGCAGGGTGTAATGCCACTGGCATTGACCACGCAAGGCACTTCCACGCAGGCTTCTCTGGGCAAATTGGAGATCACACCGTTGTTGATCACATTGCCGCCAATGGTATAGGGGATATCCGTAACCATAGCCTCCATGATCCGGGACGCGTACTCACGGGAACGCTGATGCTCCAGGCCTTCGCCGGCCAGCAGAGATTCCCGCCGGGTTTCCCAATCCTTGATCTGGTTGATACAGCGGCGGGGATATTCATCCAAAGGAATGTTAAACTTTTCGATCAGGTCATCCCGGCCCGCCTTGATGTAGAAAGGATTGTACTCGGCATTGTGCTCACTGGATTCGGTGCAGTAATAACCGAACTTGTCAATGTAGTCAAAGCGTACCATGTCGCCATGCTTTTCCCGGGCATTTCTTTCCTTGGCGCGGCGGCGCACCTCCGGGTACAGATCCCGACCCTGCCGGTCGGTCAACTTCAGCAGCCATGCCATGTGGTTGATACCGGCGATCTGGGCAATATGATCGTTCTCATACTCCTGCATATCCAGATTTCCCAGAAGGTGGGATACGCACACCTGCACGCTGTGGCAAAGGCCGATGGTTTTTGCACCTGTATAGCGCTGCACATAGCCGGTCAGCATTGCCATGGGGTTAGCATAGTTCAGCAGCCACGCATTGGGGCAGACCTCTTCCATATCCCGGGCGAAGTCCCGGATCACGGGGATGGTACGCAAAGCACGGAAAATACCGCCGATGCCCAGGGTATCGCCGATGGTCTGGCGCAGGCCGTACTTTTTGGGAATCTCAAAATCAATAACGGTGCAGGGTTCATAGCCGCCCACCTGTATGGCGCAGATTACAAAATCCGCGTTGCGAAGGGCCTCCTTCCGGTTTTCCACACCCAGATAGGAAACCACTTTCGCACGGTCCTGATTCAGGCTGTGGTTCATGGCATTAATAACCATGGCGGAGTCTTTCAACCGCTGTGCGTCGATATCGTACAGGGCAAACTCCGCATTCCACAGAGCAGGGGTCAGCATTGTGTCACCTAACACATTTTTCAAAAATACGGTACTGCCCGCACCCATAAAGGTAATTTTCATAGAAAACATCCTTTCTCATTGAAGTTTTTACAATAAAATCATAGCAGATTTCGGCAGAATGGGAATTGCTTTTAGTAACTCTTTCATGGTATAATGTCACTATTATCAAAGGAGGTGCCGCCATGGGCCGTAGGGATATACTTCTAACTGACCGCAAACTGCAGGACTTGAATCCCTTGATTGCCGGTGAGGAAGATTGCCTTCCGGGTCATAGCTTCGGCCCCGCGGTGCGCCAATATACCCTCATCCATTATGTCCTTCGGGGCAAGGGCACCTTCTATGCCCGGGGCGGTGTGCATCCGGTACATGCCGGGCAGGCCTTTGTCATTCTGCCTGATGAGATCACCACCTATACGGCCGATCTGGATGATCCCTGGCACTACCGTTGGATTGGCTTTGACGGAAATATGTGCAGGTGGTTTTCAAAGCTTCCGCCGGTACTGACTCTGCCGGAAACTCTGTTCAGCCGGATCATGCACCTGTGTACCAATCCAGCCACAGCAGAGTACCTGCTGGCCGGTGAGCTGTTTTCCCTTTATGCCTACCTGTTTGCCCGGAATCAAGGCGGCAGCCGGCACGTGCACCGGGTGGAAAACTACATCCGTTCCAACTATATGTATCCCATCCGGGTGGCGCAAATGGCATCGGAGCTGGGCCTCGACCGGCGGTATCTTTCCCGGCTGTTTAAAGAGGAAACCGGCCTTTCCATTCAGGAATATCTGATCCGCACACGGCTGGAGGAAGCGGAGCGGCTGCTGCTTCGTGGATGCAGCGTCAAAGAGGCGGCCCATCTGACCGGCTACGAAGACGAGTCCAACTTCTCCAAGATGTTCAAAAAATATACCGGCAGGAATCCGTCCTCCATCGTTGACAGTCTTTCGCAGCAGAGTATAATTAAGCCATAACCGTGTTTAGGAGGTACATATGAAATACCAAATCGACCATGATCTGCACATTCATTCCTATATCAGTCCCTGTGCAGGCCATGACCCCCGGCAAACCAAGGAAGCGATCCTCTCCTACGGTTTGACCAATCAATACGGCCTGCTTTGCGTGACGGATCACATTTGGGACCGCAAGGTGCCATCGCCTGAACCCGTGAATAACTGGTGGCTGAAACGAAATCTGGATTGTGAAAAAGCGAAAGAGATCCTGCCCCTTCCCCAGAGCAGAAAATGCAACTTTTTGTTCGGCATTGAAGCAGATATAGACTTTCTGGGAAATGTAGGAATTTCCGAAGCAAACTATGATACCTTTGATTTTATCATTTTATCCCCAAGTCACCTGCATGCGGAAGGCTTCGCACGCAACAGCGCCACAGTAGGACGCACAGCCGCGGAATACAAAGCATTCTATAAAGAACGGCTGCTGCAAATTCTGAATATGGATCTGCCTTTCCACAAATGCGGCATTGCCCATTTGCACTTCCTGTCTGACCTGCGATGAAGGAAAGGTAGCAGCCATTGACCAGTTTACGGACGAAGAATTCTGCGAGATCTTTGCACTGGCCGCCAAGCGCGGCATTGGCATTGAGCTGAACCAGTGGGAATTTGCCACACAGTATACCCCGCAGGAACAAGAAAGTATTCTAAGACCTTATCGGATCGCCAAGGAGATGGGCTGCAAATTCTATCTGGGCGGGGATGCCCATTCACCTGAGGAATTTGCTCCGAGAAAAGAGGAGTTCCGGCTTTTGATCGATGCTTTGGATCTGACAGATGAGGATAAATTCCCCTTTGTGAAAGAGCATATGGCAAAATCGTGACAACCGAAAATTCCCTCTGACTTCTGCAAGAGCCAGAGGGAATTTTTGATCATATTAGCCTATTTTTTGCAACAAATATACTATAAATAAGAGATTTTTCTGATTACTATATAGATAGCTCTGGCGGTTGCAAAAAACCTTATAAAAAGGAAGTCCATTATGACTCAGTTTTTTTCTCTGTATATTTTTTCTGTTCTGCTAAATGCGGTTAACTCATTCTATTTGTACAAAAAATATCAATTAACTGCCGGGACCTCACTATGGGCCAACACCATATATTTGATTATCAACGGCATTGTTTCCGCGATTTTCCCCATAATCCTGTTGCTCATTCGCGGTGAAAGTCTACAGTGCTCTACCTATTCTATTCTTGTTGCGCTGGCAATCGTCATCTGTTCCGCTCTTGGCACCATATCACACATGAAGGCTTATGCGTTGGGAAAGATTGCCACAGTCAATATTCTAAGCACCGTCGGCGGAATCATTTTGTCATGTGCGTGGGGTATTTTTGTATTACGGGAATCCCTGTCCGTTCCTAAGGCTGTTGCGATTGGCGTCATGTTGCTTTCTACCATACTGATTCGTACTGAGAAAAACGACAGTACCAAAAAGGGTGCAATCCGATTTTATCTTGCCGTTATTTTTATGACATTACTGGGAAGTGCCGTTTCCATTCTAAACAAACAGCATCAGGTGGAAACGCATTTTACCACCATAGACACCTTGAGCTTTAGCGTATGGGTAGCTGTGATTCGAACAGTTTTGTTTGGCATGATTGCTGCTATACAGCTTTTACGACACGGTAAACCAACTGTCCAATTTCCAAGACCCACTATCGGATATGCCGCGGCATCTTCCCTGATTTCGGGTGGTTGCTACATCATCACTCTTTTTACCAGCATAGTACTGCCTATTGTCATCACCTCTCCATTAGGAACAGGCTTGAACATTTTGCTGAGTACACTTTTGCCATGGCTCTTCTACCGGGAGCATTTGAATAAAGAGCAAATTGCTGGTGTCTTTTTCAGTTTTGCCGGTGTTATTATGTTTTTAGTAGGATAAGAATATATATTTAGGAGGGCTTGAGTAATGAACAGTATCGTTAAGCAAAAGGATATGGATATTTTGCAGGCCAATACAATTTATGAGCGGCTGAGTGATCTGCCTCTGCAGTTTTACTACGGTGGTAAGGACATCCAGGGAATCCCTGACGATTTCAAAACGGAGATCACAAAAACGGAGAAAGATGGTGTGGTTAAGACCGTCTATTCCGCCTTGGATGACAAAGGACTGCACATTCGATACGAAGTTACACAGTATTTGAATTTCCCGGTAGTAGAGTATGTTGCGTTCTTTACCAATACCGCTGACACCGAAAGCGATATTGTGGCAGAGCCATGCGCATTCCGCAAAACAGTGCCAGGTACCAATCCGCGGCTTACCTACGGTACAGGTGATACCACAGACATTCGAGGGTATCATTACACCACACTGGATCTATTGTACATGTTCCATCTGTCTCCGGCAGACGGCAATCCCTGTAACGGTGCTTCCCCGTTCATGAAGTTGAATTTTGACGAATATAATATGCGTCTGGCAGTTGGCTGGCCCGGCACTTGGAAAATGAGCATGTACCCTGAGTTGGGGGGTGTCAATCTGGGTGTCACCCAGAAGCGCTGCTATATCCGTTTGAAAGCCGGAGAAACCATTCGTACGCCCAGCTTGACCATTATGTGTTACGAGGGCGATGATAACAAGGGCATCAACCTTTGGAGAAGATGGTATTTTGCCCATATCATGCCGAAAAAGGGAGGCAAGCGTCTGGAGCCAATGCTCACCGGGCATAGCAATCCCCCCACCGGCGCTGAATTTATCCATGCTACTGAACAGCAGCAGCTGGATGGTATAAACCAATTCTTAGACAGCGGCCTCAAGCCGGATGTCTGGTGGATCGACGCCGGCTGGTATCCCTGTGGAAGTTCCTGGACCAATACTGGTGACCTGTACGCGGATCCGGAACGGTTCCCGAACAGTTTAAAACCCATTGGGCAGCGCTGTAAAGAGATCGGGTGTGATTTTCTGGTATGGTTCGAGCCGGAGCGGGCCAAGCGGGGAACCCAGTTAACAATGGAGCATCCCCAGTGGTATCTGCCTTGCAGCAAGCATTTGTATAAAGGGAAAATGTTTGAAGATTGCCTTATTAATCTTGGCGATCCTGAGTGCGTAGAATGGCTGATAGACACAGTTTCCGCCTTTTTAAATGAGAATCATATTACAATTTACCGGCAGGACTTCAATTTGGATCTGCAGACCATGTGGCGGGAAAATGAAAGCGAAGAACGGTACGGTGCTGTAGAAAATGCTCATGTGCAGGGATATCTGAGGTATTGGGACGGTCTGCTGGAACGGGTGCCGGGGCTGCTGATCGACTCCTGCGCAGGCGGCGGCAGGCGCAATGATATGGAAACCATCAAGCGGGGTGTGCCTTTCCACTATTCCGATGTGGGCTACGGCATCCATCCTGTGAGACAGCAGCAGCTTCGCATGATGAACGAATGGATCCCGTTCTATCGCTGTTCTCCCCTGGATTGGCGGGATGAAAACGGAATTTACCATCCCTTTGACAGCGGAAGAACCAAAGATCCCGACCTGTTTACACTCCGCAACAATCTGTCACCGGTGACCAGTTACGGGACAAATCGGTTCAACGAGGTTGCGCTTAATTTCATTCCGGTATGGAGAAGAGCTGCAACAATCATGATCGGAGGCAATTATTATCCCCTTACCAAATGTCACGGAAGCCCCAGAGAATTCTATGCCGCGCAGTTCGAAGACCCCGAAACCAAGACCGGCTTTATTCAGGTGATCAATAACGCCAGCAATCCGGACAATCACTGCGTATTGCGTCCCCACTTTGACCGGGATGCTGTGTATACCTTTGAAGACAGCGACAATGACGGTTCTTTTGAGATCACTGACGATGGCAGATTTATCGTCACCATGCAGAAAGCAAACAGTGCCGTTTGGTTCTATAGTTACCAGTAATAAACGGATACTCCCCCTGTTTTTCCTTGAAAATCAGGGGGAGTTCCTCTAATAACAGTTGAAAACCTGTCAGTACTTGTGTATGATATCCTTACTTGTAAAAATAAGAACGGAGGATGACTATGAAATACAGCTTATCTTCAATTATGAAACCTGCTCCGGTAGACGGCGGCTTTTCCATGGAAGGCTATTGGGTCTGGTGCGGAAGTGTTATCAAAGGTGAGGACGGCAGATACCACATGTTCGCCTCTAGATGGCCCAAGACATACCCGATGCATCCGGGTTGGCTGGTAGCCTGTGAGATCGTAAGAGCGGTTTCAGACAAACCTGAAGGACCCTATGAATTTGCGGAGGTGGTACTCGGCCATAGAGGCGCGCAATACTGGGACGGTATCTCTGTGCATAATCCGTTCATTATGAAAAGCGGCGATACCTATGTGCTTTACTACATCGGAACCACCCATCCCTTCGCGGCACTGGAAGACCCGGCAATGCTTACCTTGCAGGATCCCAGAACCATCGTTACCCGCGCCAACAAACGAATCGGTATGGCAACATCCAAATCCGTATTCGGCCCATGGAAACGGATGGATCAGCCAATCGTGACGACCAGACCCCATGCGTTTGACAGTTTTCTGGTTTCCAATCCTGCACCCTGTCAGGATGAGAACGGAGAAATTCTGATGGTGTACAAATCAAGAGGGTATATCGATCCTCCCCGTAACGGTGATATACACGGAGACATGCAGCTTGGTGTGTTAAAGGCCGACCGTTTTGATGGCGAGTATCAGCGCTTGACAGACGAGCCTATCGAAATCTGTGAAGGTTTCGAAGTGGAGGATCCATTCCTGTGGAAAGATCAAGACGGCTACAATCTGATGGCCAAGGACATGACCGGCAGCATCTGCGGAGAAAAATATGCTGGTTTCCATGGTCTAAGTCAGGATGGAATTCATTGGACAGTAGAAAAGGACGACATTTTCTACAGCAGAAAGGTGCTGTGGTCAGACGGTGTGATCCGCGAAGTGGGTAATATGGAACGTCCCTTTATCCTGTTTGAGGACGGAAAACCCATCTGCGCATTCTTCGCAACTTCCGACAGCAAGAACGGGATGGGAATTATGGATTGCGCAAACACCTGGAATATGGCTATTCCGCTGGATATTACTTTGGCAGAGAACTGAATACACAAAAAGGACGAGATCACCGGATCTCGTCCTTTCCATATTGTTTTTAGAACAGAATCTCACGGCCGGTTTCGGCGGATTCATAGATGGCGTTGAGGATCCGGATGATCTGGGAACCCTGGCTGGCATTGGGGATACACTGGGCATCTCCATGGCAGCAATCCACAAAATGGCGGATCTCATCTGCAAAGTGCTTTGACTTCTCATAGATGACCGGCTCGAACTTTGCAAAATAATCCGATTCATCGATCATCAGGAATTTCAGCTTGTCATCCTCGCTGGAGATACCACCCTTGTCACCCAGCAGTTCAAACCGGGTACCGGGGTTTGGTGTGTTGGCAATATGAGCAGCCTTGATGACGAGGTTTTTCCCGTCCTCAAAGGTGATGTAGCCTGTGGCAAAGCTCTCAATGGTTCTGGGGATATGGGTGTTATCTACTGACGCATATCCTGTGCCGTAGCCACGCAGCCGTTCCGGCAGATCCTTGTTCACATCGCTGGTAAAGCCTTTGACACTCTTAACCTTGGGATAACCCATAAACCACAGCAGCAAGTCCAACTGGTGGATCGCCGCGTCCATCAGCATGCCGCCGCCGGACTTGGTCTTGTCCCGGAACCAACCGCCAATATCGGCGCTGTTGGCCATCCGGGATGTTTCGGCGTAGTAGATCTCACCCAGGCGGCCCGCATCAATGTATTCCTTAATAAAGCGGCTGTTTGGCATAAACCGGACCACAAAACCGTACATCAGTACTTTTCCGGAGCGTTTGGCAGCTTCCTCATTTTGGAGTGCTTCGGCATAGGTCAGTGCCGGAGGCTTCTCACACAGCACGTGTTTTCCTGCATCCAATGCCTCGACCACGATCTTTCCGTGGGTAAAAGTAGGGGTAGCAATGCTGACAGCATCAACGGTCGGATCATTGAGCACTTCGTGATAATCAGCATAGGCTCTTTCCACACCGTATTCCTCAGCAAGCTCCCGGGCACGGGCTTCGTTCAGATCGCAAATTGCAGCCACAGTCACGCCGGGGGTCGCCTTGTAGGCATCCAAATGCCGTTTGGAGATGGTTCCGGCGCCAATGACCGCAACTCTCAAGGTCTTACTCATGCGTTTTCCTCCTGATGGGTCTCCCGATACCACTCGTTGTAGATCTCCACATCCTCTGCCAGCTCGTTCTTATCCCGCTGGAAGACACCAAAGGCAGCAATGTCGTTGGGTTTCAGGGAAGTGAAGATAGTATTGTAGGCATCCTTGATATTGGCACGGATCTCTTCGGGAGTCCGGTTCAGGAACATCTGACCGCCGGCAAAGATCTTAAAGGCGATGATGGGCTTTTCGACCTTCTTCAGGGTATCCAGCATGATCTGGCGGTCGTCGAGACGGAACTGCAAACCTTGCTTGGATTTACCGGTGATGAAGCCGCTTTCAACACCTTCCCGGTTTCTGCGGGCATTGTACATGCAGGCAAGATAGAAATCGGCGCCCCAATCCTCCTTTTCGGAGGTCTCGATCACGTCGGGCCGGTGCGTGCCGACACCAACATGGATACCGGTGCCCTCTTTGAAGCGCTGGATTCGTTCCACGATTTCGTTGGTTCTTCCGGTTTCAAACAGGAAGTCTGTGGTTGTACCCTGATGATAAATACCGATGGTATTTTTCAGGCTCATAACATTGCGCAAGTTAACGGCTTCCAGCACGGAGCCAACAGGCTGCCAGATCCACTGCATCTTGCCGCCTGCACGCTCGTACTCGCCAAGGAGACGAACGATAAAGGGATCGGACAGGGGCAGCATCGTGTTGATGCCACTGTCTTCGATAGCAAACAGAGTATCCAGAATTCTGCTGGATGTATACCAATCCCGCATTTCAGTGCCAGGGGTCTTATCTGTGATATAGGAGTGGCCGTTAAAGGGATTGTCACCAACGATCAGCTTAGAAACTTTGTGTCCAAAAAAATCAACTTTATTCATACTTTTCTCCTTTAGATATTAATTATTTCACCCGGTTTGATGCAGTACATTGCACTGTCCTGATTCCAGAACACAGGCACCTTTTCAAACCAAAGGGTAAATGCGGTTGGATTATAAATTCTATGCTCATCCATACTGAAGACCAGCCTGTTGTAAGCTTCAGCATATTCGCAGATTTCAATATTGGTCGCATACCAGATATCTTCCCTGTTTCCAATATACTCTGCAAATGCCTCGATCACATGCCAATTATCCCGCACGTCAAATTCGTAGGTATGTCCCCAAACATAGAACAACCACGGATCTCTGCCCACAGGTTTCTCCACAAATTTTTGCGCCAGCTCCATAAGGGCCGGATCCGCATGATGGCAGGTGGGATCCCAAAGAAGCCAGTTGGCTGGCATATCAAATGCATGTGTTTCATGGATCGTTCTGGAATAGAGGATCCCGGCATAGCGCAAGCAATCGATCACCTGATCATTGTACGTTCCGTAGGGATAGGCCATACCCCGGATAATAGCATCAAACTGCTCTTCCAGATTCTCCCGGTCCTTCAGAATATCCCGCAAACCCAGATTGGTCGGCAGCTGCTCCAAAAATGGGTGCATCATACCGTGCACAGCAACTTCCATACCGCTGCCCGTAAAAGCCTTGGTAGCTTGGGATTTTGTCATTTTGCGGTAAATTCTGTCTTCCGGAAATACCGTGTCCTCCGGCGGATACATACCGCTGTTGAGATTGAAAGTTCCCTTTAGTCCATGCTTTTTCATGATCTCAATGAGCCGGATGTCCTGCTGGGTGCCGTCATCGTAACTCAGTGTCAGCGCTTTTCTCCGTCCACCCGGAAACCGCATGAAAAAATCCATATGCCTTTCCTCCTTCCATATTACTAAATATTATTATAGGGGCAATCAGTAAATCAAACAAGAAAGTACTTTGTCAAAACCGGAAAGTTTTTTCAATAAAGCACCTTGCTGCAAATGATCGTTTATCTCACAAACTACCACTGCACCCAAAAGGCTTCCCCTTGGGGGGAAGCTGTCAAAAATCTTTGATTTTTGACTGATGAGGGGTCGAAAAGCAGCCACACCCCTCATCCGTCTGCCCTTCGGGCAG
>JAZURG010000172.1:0-2527 GCA_045606145.1 Faecousia sp. | reverse complement strand
CTTTTATAACGATTCGTTCAATGACACTGTTGATTACAATGACCTTCTTTCTAAAATCAAATGCAAAACTCTGTTTATGAAAGCAAAGACAACGATTGGTGAAAATGGTTTGTTGCAAGGCGCATTGTCTGATGAAGATTTACAAAAGGTCGGTGCATTGATTCAAAACATGAAAATCCAATATTTTGATTGCGGTCACGGCATTCACTCTGAAAAACCGAAACAGTTTGTGGAAGCGGTACTTTCAATTTGACGAATTCCAATTTGAATTTGTAAAAATCTAATGCTGTTATTACCCTCCATAGGGCATTAACAAAATCCTCCAAAACCGTTGCAGCGCAATGGTTTTTTGCAGTTTGCTCACCTTATTTCATTATACGATTTCACACTGTTTTACCTTGTCTACGGCACCTCATAAGGGCAAAAGCAAGGGAAGGAAAATCTGATAAAACGATATAACAGAGTGTGGCAATCGGGAACTCGTGACATATGTGCGAATATAAAAAACTTGGAGGATTACATAATGGAAAAGTACATTTATAACGAGCAAAACGGTCTTTGGTATGAATTGCAGGGCGATTACTACATTCCGTGTTTGGTACTGGATGAAGAAGATAGCCGACCGATTGGGAGATGGGGCAGAAAGTATCACCGCTACATCAAGGAGCATCGTCCGGTAATATATACCGCCCTGCTTCTCAGCGGCAAATTGAGCCATCACCTTACAGAGATTGACAACCGGGCGACAGAAATGTATGACCTGCTGATGAAACAACTGGCTGAAAAGGAAGGTATCACCGAACAGCTCAAGGTACAGGATCAAATGGCCTGGGTGCAGCGCATGAACAATATCCGCAACGCAGCAGAAGAAATCGTCAATGCGGAGGTGATCTTCGCATGATAAAGAAGTACATCCAGGCATTGAGGGAATATGCCCTGTCCCATGATCCCAGCTGTACCGATGGAGAATCGGTCTTGGGTGTGCTCTATGAGTGCCACAACGAGAATTGCCCCTATGACAATGAGGAAATAAAGGCGGATTTTAATGAACTGTACCAGCAGATGAACGGAATGTCCCTTCGGGAGATAGATAAAATTATCTATCCAGTCTGTAAGCTCTGCCGGGATCATGAGAAGTCAGGTTTTGCGGAAGGTATTAAAGTTGGTATTCGCTTAGCAGCCGAAATAGAATAGAACCGAAGGGTGCCCTAAAACAGGGCACCCTTTTTCTGTGCACCAGGATCACAGGATTTTGATTCAGGAAATTGATCAAGTTAAGCTGGAAAGCAAATACGGTAACAAAACTATATGGTATTTATCGTAATTTCCAGCATTTTTGCGGCACTCTGGGTCAGCTCGTCCAGAGAGATGGGAAGCTTACCTGAAAACCAGCTTTGGTACAGACGAATCAGACCACCGGCGCAGAAGGTCAGGGGAATTTCCGAATCTTTTCGTTTATCTGATAAAACGGTTCCCCCGAATTGCCGAAGATATTCCAATACGATCCCAGCAATGCGTTCTTGTACCATGGAAGCAGCACTGGATGTCATAATGACCTTATAAAATTCCATATCCCGCTCCAGCAAGGATTGTATTTCCTTCAAAATGATAGCCGGGGTCTGTTCAGCAGGATGCTTTTGCTGAAAGACTTCCCGAATCCGATCAAAGGTCTGGTCGATTAGACAGTTGATCACATCGGGAATGCTTTGGTAGTGGGCGTAAAAGGTACTTCTGTTGATGTTTGCTTTCCGAACCACATCGGATACGGTGATCTTGTCCAATGGATTTTCGTGGAGCAATTCTGCCAGTGCGGCATTGATCAGTTGCCGGGATCGGATCGCATTACGGTATTCTGCTTTTGCCATAAAATTTCCTTCTTTCAATTTCCAACACAATTTTGTGTTCTGTACAATATTGGACAAACCGCAAAATCTCTGATGGTTGCATACAGTATGTTATTCTATTATAATATAAATAAACAAAAATAACAACAGTTGTTTGTAATTAGAGGGGTAATATGTGAAGAAGCCAGTGGTAAATAAGAGTCAACAGCCAGCTCGTATCAGGAAGCGAAGGAATGCACTGTTCGTACCGCTGATCATTTTGACCTGCCTTGCAAACCAATGTTTTGTGGTAGGTATATCTGCGGTTATGTCGATATTTCCTAAAGAAGGAGGTAATGTTGGATGTATGCAGTACCTTTGCTGTAATCATTGCGGGTATGTATGGCATTATTCAGGCAAGCTAGGGTCACGCAGAAAATGTGTGTGCTTACTGAAGAAATGTTACTTCCGCTAAAGCGAAAAGCCAAGTGACCCCTCAAATCCTATCAACACACAATAAAGGGAAAATAAAGGAGAATTCTTTATATGAAGAAAAAGACAACACCCAAACCCATCTCAAAAAAACGAACCCAGATGCTCGTCAATATGGTTCGTGGTGCCATGAAGCTGTTTGCTCCCCAGATGGTGGACATGACCAAGGCTGTTGGCAAGGATACATGGTTTGAAACGGAGGTGGGTAAGGT
>JAZURG010000171.1:0-35051 GCA_045606145.1 Faecousia sp. | reverse complement strand
AGGATAGGGCGCGTTTATTAACGCGCCCTCAGTTTGTCAAAAAAGTATAGATTTAAGAATCTCAACCGCACAGCGTATATGAGGTGGTGTTACTTTCTTGTCGCCGAACAAGAAAGTAACCAAAGAAGTCGGCATAGGGGGGGAACTGAGTTCATTGCTCCCGCATTCAAAGCCGTCCCTCCCCTATGTACCCCTCCCGCGCGCACTTACGATGGTGCGGCATAGGCCTTCTGTTGTAATTGGGTTTATGGCAGTGGGAAAGGATACAAAACCCAAGGAGACGGAAACAGAAGTGCAGTATGTTATGTACGGAACATAGGTTGTAAGGTATATGCTTCCAGGTTTCGGGAACCTTTATATTTTCGAAAAACGATTGGCACTCCGGTATGCGCACCGGCATGGTAATGACATAGTTTTTTGACAGTCTCCACACCCCGGAAGAATCTTCCGGGGTGTTGCTTTATAGTTGTGAGAATACCTTTCCAAGGCTGTCGTGGCAGACCAGATCCGCGTAAGTGTCATATGCAGTGGCATCCCGGTTGATCAAAACCAAACGGTTGCCGCGGTAATAGCGGATCAATCCCGCCGCCGGATAAACCGTGAGACTCGTGCCCGCAACGATCAGAAGATCCGCGTTTTGAATGGCTGCGATGCTTTTTTCCAGCACATCAGCGTCAAGGCTCTCCTCGTATAATACAACATCTGGTTTTACGATACCGCCGCAGCCGCAACGTGGGATATCCGCGCTGTCACGAACAAACTCCGCACTGTGGAATTTTCCGCAACGGGTGCAGTAGTTGCGCAGCACGCTGCCGTGTAGCTCCAGCACATTCCGGCTGCCCGCCTTCTGATGCAAGCCATCGATATTCTGGGTGATCACAGCACTGAGCTTCCCTTCCGCCTCCCAACGGGCCAGCACCTTGTGCGTGATGTTAGGTTCAAAGTCAAGGGGCAGCATTTTCTCCCTGTAGAAGCGGAAGAAGTAAGCAGGATCACGAAGATAGAAACTGTGGGAAATGATCGTTTCCGGTGGATACTCAAATTTCTGATTATAGAGTCCGTCCACGCTGCGAAAATCCGGAATCCCGGATTCGGTACTGACACCGGCGCCACCGAAGAAAACGATTTTATTGCTCTGTAATATCCAATCTTTCAGCCGCTTCAAGGTCTTCCGCCTCCATCTCCTTAAGAAGCTTCTTGTCCTGCTTGGAGCTTAGATCCAGCTTTTCATACATATCGGGCCGGCGCTCACGGGTTCTGCGCAGGGCCTGTTTTCTGCGCCACTGGCGCACTTTTTCGTGATTGCCGGAAAGCAGGATAGCCGGTACTTCCCTGCCGTGCCACACAGCGGGGCGGCTGTACTGGGGATATTCCAGCATACCGCTGTAGTGGCTTTCATCTTCAAAGCACTCCGGGTCAGCCAGTACACCGGGCACCATACGGCACACCGCATCGGTAACTGCCATGGCAGCGATCTCACCGCCGGTCAGCACAAAGTCCCCCAGACTGATCTCTTCGTCCACGCACTCATCGATGAACCGCTGGTCAATGCCCTCATAGTGGCCGCAGACCATGATCAGATTCTCCAGCTTGCTCAGCCGGATGGCATCGGCCTGCTGAAAGGTCTTGCCGCAGGGAGACAGGTAGATGGTATGGACCTTCCGATCTCCCTTCACCGCTTCCCAGCAGCGGTACAAAGGATCTGCCTGCATAACAGCGCCACGGCCGCCGCCGTAGGGATAGTCATCCACCTGATTCTGCTTGTTGGTGGTGTAGTCCCGGATTTGATGGGTATCGATTTTAATATAACCACGCTCCTGGGCGCGGCCCAGAATGCTTTCGCTGAGCACATCACCGACGGTATCGGGAAACAGGGTCAGAATATCAATTCGCATCTGCTTCCATCCCTTCGATGAGCCGCACCTGCATAGTCTCTGTTTCCATATCCGTATCCAGAATGAATGCCTTGACAGCAGGGATCATATATTCCTTTTCGCCCTTGACCACATACACCTTGTTGCCGGGATAATCCAGCACATCGGTGATCTTGCCAACTTCCCTGCCGTCGCAAAGGACCTTTACACCGATCAGCTCCGCGGCAAAAATGATATCCTCATCGATATCATCCCGATACAGCTTGACTATCTTGCCCCGCATGGCCTGGGCCGCTTCCATTGTATCCACACCTGCCAGCTTCAGAAGATTGCAGCTCTTCTGCACACGGCAGGACTGTACTTCGTATTCTTTGTCACCGATCCGCACCCGTTCAAAATCACACAGGTCTTCCGGCGAATCCAGCCAGGGCAGCACCTTCACTTCACCACGGACGCCGTGGGTGGTAACGATCTCACCGGCTTCAATAAACTGGAGTTTCATACTATATACTCCTCACTAAAAGATATTTCAATCATTCGCTGCAGGCGAATACAATAATTTTGCATTTTACATTTTTTCTGTGCGGGCAATGCCCACAGAAAGCCATGACTTTCCACAATCTCAATAGAAAGCCAAGGCATGCTCGAACAAACAGATTGTCTGATGATCAGCAGAAGATTTTCTCTCAGATCAAGCAGCACAAGCCGCAGGAATACTTTGTGTATTTCAAGGGTTGTGCTGTGACGAGCTGGGAGAAAAGATGCGCTGAGCACAGACAATATGTTTTGAGAGTATGCCCAAAGAAAAAATGCGTGGCAAGTCGCCACGCATTTCCGTTAGTCCACGATTTCAACCGTAACCTTCTCGCCGGAGCGCTGAGCAACGGTCTTCACGATGGTACGGATCTCTTTGGCGATCCGACCCTGGCGGCCAATCACTTTGCCCATGTCGTCACTGGCGACATGCAGCTCCAGTACAGTGCCGTCTTCATCAGAGATTTCATTCACTGTAACCGCCTCAGGATCGTCAACCAGATTCTTTGCCATGTACAGCAAAAGTTCCTTCATTGCGATTCTCCTTTGGGGAAATTTCAGCACGCCGGCGTTCTACAGCAGGCCACGGACAGTGTCGGTGGGCTGAGCGCCGTTCTTGATCCAGGTCTGAACCTTCTCAGCGTCAACGTTCAGGGTGACGGGGTTGGTCAGGGGGTTGTAAGTGCCGATTTCCTCGATGCAGCGGCCGTCACGGGGGCTACGGGCATCAGCAACAACGATACGGTAGAAAGGAGCCTTCTTAGCGCCCATTCTTCTCAGTCTGATCTTAACCATGGTTTTCACCTCCAAAATTGGTATCAAATAAATGCATTTATTATCGTAAAAGCAATTGCTTTAGCGAACGAATAACTTGGCTCTCCCTTTGGGAAAGCTGTCATGCGGCAGCATGACGGAGAGGGCTTTTAAAAGCCCGGGAATCCGGGGAAGCCGCCCATACCACGCATGCGCTTCATCTTCTTGCCTGCGCCGGGGCCGGAGAACTGCTTCATCAGCTTCTGCATCTGCTCAAAGGACTTCAGCAGACGGTTTACATCCTCCACCTTCAGGCCGCAGCCGGCGGCAATGCGCTTTTTACGGCTGGCGCCGATGATGTTGGGATTTTCCCGCTCCTTGGGCGTCATAGACAGGATGATCGCTTCGGTGTGAGCCATTTGCTTTTCGTCCAACTGAATATTTTTCATATTCATGCCGGGCATCTGGGCAAGCAGATCCTGCATGGAACCCATGGACTTCATCTGGACCATCTGGTCGTAAAAGTCCTGCAGCGTGAATTTATTGGATTTCAGCTTTTCTTCCATCTCAGCGGCCTTTTTAGCATCGAATGCCTTTTCCGCTTTTTCGATGAGTGTCAGCACATCGCCCATGCCGAGAATTCTCGATGCCATCCGGTCGGGATGGAACAGTTCGATATCCTCCAGCTTTTCGCCCATACCCGCGAACTTGATAGGCTTGCCGGTGATTGCCTTAACAGAAAGCGCAGCGCCGCCTCTGGCATCGCCGTCCAGCTTGGAAAGCATCACGGAGTCAATATCCAGCCATTCGTTGAAGCTCTGGGCCGCATTGACCGCGTCCTGACCTGTCATGGCATCCACAACAAGCATGATCTCATCCGGCTTCACAGCAGCCTTGATGTTTTTCAGTTCCTCCATGAGGGTCTCGTCCACATGAAGACGGCCGGCAGTATCCAGAAACACCACATCATGGCCGTGCTGACGGGCATAGAGGACCGCTTCCTTGGCGATGGTCACAGGATTTTCCTGTCCTTTCTCAAAGACCGGAATACCCAGCTTTTCACCGCAGACCTTCAACTGGGTGATGGCCGCGGGGCGGTAAATATCACAGGCAACCAGCAGCGGATTCTTCCCCTGCCGCTTCATAAGACCGGCCAGCTTGGAGCCGTTGGTGGTCTTACCTGCGCCCTGCAGACCCACAAGCATCACAACGGTAGGACCGTTGGGGTTAATGGTAATATGCTTGGCGTCTGAACCCATGAGCTTGCACAGCTCTTCATTGACGATCTTCACGATCATCTGCGCAGGCGTCAAGCTTTCCAGCACATCGGTGCCGACGCACCGCTCGGTAACAGACTTTACAAAGTCCTTTACCACTTTATAACTTACATCCGCCTCCAGCAGTGCCATGCGGATCTCACGCATGGCCTCCTTGACGTCGGCCTCTTTCAAGCGGCCCTTGCCACGGAGCTTCTTAAAGGTGGCAGAGATTTTTTCGGTTAAGCCTTCAAATGCCATAGCTACTCCTTCATGGATTGTGCCGCGGCGCGGATGCGCCTTCCCAGAGCTGCGACAGCCGGATCGGAAGAGGCGTCAAGCACGGTGGCAGCATCCAGAATTTCCTGAACAGCGCTGCGGTTTCGCATATCCCGTTTGACACATCCGATATTCTCTTCCATCCGACGCAGGAGGGCCTCGGTACGGGTAAGGTTGTCATTGACCGCCTGGCGGCTGACACCCAGCGTTTCCGCGATCTCACCCAAAGACATATCCTGATTGTAGCGCATATCAAAGCATTCCTTCTGCTTGTCAGTCAGCATACCGCCGTAGTAATCCAGCAGCAGCACCAGTTCCAGCGCGTCCATCAGAAACCTCCCTTGTCAAGGTTTTTTCCTTGACCTCGGGCATTATAGCACAGCACCTATATAATGTCAAGTATTTTTTCTTTACACTTTATGTTTTTTTACAGAACACGGTACCACCGGGAAAGCTCTGCGATTTTGAGAAATCCCAGGCGCCCATAGAGCTTCACAGCCTTTTCATTGGCAGATGCCACCTCCACAGTGACGGCATCTTCCGTTATGGCATGGGCAAGTGCTTTTACCACATCCGTACCCGCACCCGGTCGGACCGACGCCAGAAAACGGATCTCACCGCCCAATACCCGTCCGATACCCAATAGCTGCCCGTCCCTGTGAACAAAGTACCCTTCCCCTGTTTTCAGCATTTCCTGTTTATCAGCGTTATCCATCGATGCCGCATTTGGGATATGGGAAACCTTCTCATTATAAATCCTTTGAAATTCATCCACTGTGTGCTCCTGCACCGGAAACAGCGCCGCGTCCGTGTCACGCAGAGCATCCGTCATGCAGCGCATCTGCCAAATTGCCGTATACAGCGGATAACCGGGCAATCCTTCTGCATCCTTCACAAAAATCTTATCCGCGCCTGCCATCCGGCAAAAGCCAATGCATTCATCCATCAGCTTATCCGGTTCCAGGCTGGACTGAATGCGGATATAAGCGGTCTGCTGATAAGGAATTTCCCGCAGGATCAAGCTGGCTACACCATATTCCGTTGTAAATACCGGTATATCCTTCATAAGCATCCCCCTTTCGGTTATTCTATCACAGACGCACAATTTTGGCAACAACGTCTGTATATTCTGCACATCGACATATTGAAAATTTCATCCGTTTTTTCCGAATGTGCCGAATTTGTTCCCTCTCCCCCCATAAACCCCTTGATTTTTAAAAGATTACATGTATAATAGCCACGTTTGTACGAAAGGAGGTTGATTCCATGAAGAAGATCATCTGCAAAAAGGAATACGATACCGAAACCGCAACTCTGATCAAGGCTTACTCCTTCGGCCAGTATGGCGATCCCAACGGCTATGAGGAGGATCTGTATCAGACTCCCGGCGGCCTGTACTTCCTGCATGTTGGCGGCGGTGAGACCTCACAGTATCCCGAAGAGGACATTATCCGTCTGGCCAAGACCAAGGTCAATGCCTGGCTGGAGACTCACTGATCCCACGGTACATACCCGGCGGCTGCATCACGCAGCCGCCTTATTTTATTATCAGGCGAAATGATCATTAAGCGGCGCAGTTACCTAAAACGCATGTCATTCTGAGCGACCGAAGGGAGTCGAAGAATCCACTCTTTAGGATACGGATCCTTCGACTCGCGTTGCTCGCTCAGGATGACACAGTAATTTGGTAGGTGCTGCGCTAAACGATCATTTACAGCACAAATACCCTGTTTCGTTTCTTGACAGCCGTGCTATGATATAATTGTAAAATAATGAGATTCCATAAGGAAGTATCTTATGAAGCACCTTGCCATTTTTCTCTTATTCATCATGCTGATCTGCTGGTTTTCCGGCTGTGCAGCCAACGCGCCTGCTGATATCGCAGCAACCACCCTGCCCGTTTACACCTTCACAGCAAGGCTTTGCGAAGGCACGCCGCTGACCGTCACACGGTTAGTAACAGAAAATGTTTCCTGTCTGCACGACTATACCCTGCAGGTGGGGCAAATGCGTGCCATTCAAGGAGCAAAGGCCATCGTGATCAACGGTGCCGGTTTGGAAGAATTTTTGGAAGACGCGCTCCACGATGCAAAGCAAATTATCGATGCCTCCCAAAGTCTTTCTCTGTTGGAAGGCAGCCATCATGATCACGAGCATCACGGTCATGTTCATGCCGAAGATCCCCACGTCTGGCTTTCCCCTGAAAATGCCAAGGTCATGGCTCATAACATCTGCCACGGACTTGTGGGAGCTTTTCCCCAATACGCAGCCGTATTGGAAGAGAATCTTCACGCACTGGAAGCGGATCTGGATGCATTACAGGCATACGGAGATAAAACCCTGTCTTCCCTTTCCTGCCGGGAGCTGATCACATTCCACGACGGTTTTTCCTATTTTGCCGAAAGCTTTGGCCTTACAATTTTGAAAGCTGTGGAAGAGGAATCCGGCAGTGAAGCTTCCGCTGCCCAACTGATCGGACTGTGTCAGCTTGTGGCTGGCCATAAGCTTCCTGCCATCTTTACAGAAACCAACGGAAGCGTATCTGCCGCGAATATTATCGCCGCGGAGACCGGTGTCAAGGTCTTCTCTCTGGACATGGTCATGTCCGGTGACGATTATTTCACCATCATGTATCGCAACATCGATACCGTAAAGGAGGCGCTGCAATGAGCCGAACCCATCATAATAAAGGCTGTGACAGCGCCTGCTGTTTGCGCCTTACCAATGTCGGCATCGCCATCGGCGGACAGCCCATCGTCAAGGATGTGACCATGCATATCCATTGCGGTGAAATGGTAGCCCTCATCGGCCCCAACGGTGCCGGCAAAAGCACCATCCTCCGGGCCATTCTTGGTCAGCAGGAATACAGTGGTGTCATCAGCTTTGCCATGCCCGGCATCCGCCACCGCCGCCCTCCCAAAATCGGTTATGTACCCCAAAGTCCTGCCTTTGATCCCGGCGATCCCTTTTCCGTCGCGGATCTCTTTGCCTGCTGCATGAGCAAGCGGCCTGCTTTTCTGGGTCTTGGCAGGACTATGGAGGAAAAAGTTCTGGAATGTCTGGACCGCGTCCATGGCGGTGAGTTGATCCATAAACGGGTGGGCACTCTCTCCGGCGGTGAGCTGCAGCGTGTGCTGCTGGCACTGGCGCTGGAACCGCTGCCTAACATTCTGATTCTGGACGAGCCTATGTCCGGTGTGGATATCACCGGTCATAAAGAGCTGATGGACATGCTGGATGAGATTCGCAAAACCTACGATCTTTCTATTTTGATGACCACCCACGACTTTGGAATGCTTCCCAAGTATGCCGACCAGGTGGTGCTCATCGACGGCTCGGTTCTGTGCCAGGGATCACCGGAAACCGTTCTGGAAAGTCCGGAATTTTCCCGTATTTTCCACAGGAAAGGAGGCGGCGGGAAATGAGTCTTTGGTATGCCCTTTGGGACGCGCTTCCCTTTGAAATGCTCCACTGGGACTTTATGAAAAATGCCCTGTTGGCAGTTCTTCTCATGGCTCCCCTGTTCGGCCTGTGTTCGACCATGATCGTCACCGGAAAAATGAGCTTCTTTTCCGACGCGCTGGGCCATTCGGCCTTCACCGGCATCGCCATTGGCTGTATCTGCGGTGTGGCTGCCCCTACATGGATCGCTGTCCTGTTCGCCATTGGGTTTGCTGTGCTGTTCAGCTTCGTACGCAGCCGCTCCAATCAGGCAGCGGACACCATCATCGGTGTGTTTTCCAGTACCGCTGTAGCCTTGGGTATTTTTATCGCCACACTGGGCGGCGGCAGCTTTACCAAGTACAACCGCTATCTCATTGGCGATGTGCTTTCCATCACCCCCGGTCAGATTGGCCTGCTGGCGCTGGTATTGCTGGCTGTGGTAGTATTCTGGGTATTCTTTTCCAACAAGCTGACCCTTGCTTCCATCCATCCCCAGTTGGCATCCTCCCGGGGAATCCCTGTAGCCTTGACCCAAGGCATCTTCACAACGGTGATCGCTGTTGTAGTGACCCTAGCCATCAACTGGGTGGGGCTTTTGATCCTCAACAGCCTTCTGGTTCTTCCTGCCGCTGCCGCCAGAAACATTTCCCGCAATTTAAAGCAGTATCATCTATTCAGCATTTGTTTTGCCTTGATTGCCTGCATTGCCGGACTTGTGCTTTCCTACTGTCTGGGCGCATCCTCCGGTGCAGCCATCTGTCTGGTGTTGGCAGTGATTTTTGCTGTTTCCTTTGCCTTGAGAAAGGTGCGTGGTTAAGATGCAGGATGTGACCATACAAGTCATCGCCCGGATGAAAAGTGACTTTCCTACAAAGTTCGGCATTCCCCGGCAGAGCGGTCTGGTGCAGGAGCTGCGCTCTACCATCATCTTCGAACCGGAATTCCGCAATGCCGATGCCCTGCGGGGTTTGGAGGACTTCAGCCATCTCTGGCTGATCTGGCAGTTTTCCGAAGCGGTGCGCAGCGGCTGGTCGCCCACTGTGCGTCCGCCCCGGTTAGGGGGCAATACCCGCATGGGTGTATTTGCTACCCGCTCTCCGTTCCGTCCCAACAACTTAGGACTTTCCAGTGTGCGGCTTTTGGGCATTGAGGAAACCAAAGAATACGGCACCGTCATCCATGTGGCTGGAGCCGATCTGATGGATGGCACACCCATCTTCGATATCAAGCCCTACATTCCCTACGGAGATTCCCATCCGGAAGCCACCGGCGGCTTTACCGATACCGCAAAGGATTTTGTGTTAGCGGTAGACTTCCCGGAAGAGCTGCTCATGAAGCTGCCGGAAGGAAAACGCTCCGCCGCCATCGGCGTTCTGTCCCATGATCCCCGGCCATCTTATCAAAAGGACTCCCAGCGGATATACGGCCTTACCTTCGCGGGCTTTGATATCCGCTTTACTGTCAAAGATAACACACTAACCGTACACCAAGTAGAGAAAGGATGAATATTATGGTCTCCAGATTTTTACGCTTCCCCGGCGGCAAATCCAAGGCGCTTACCCTCAGCTACGACGATGGTGTCGTTGAAGACCTCCGCATGGTAGAAATTCTGAAAAAGCACGGCATCAAGGGTACCTTCAATATCAATGCGAACCTGATTGGTACCACCCGCCGTTTAACTAAAGAACAAATTCTAAGCGCTTACCCCGAAGACATGTTTGAGGTCGCCTGCCATGGCTATACCCATCCCTGGCTGGACCAGTGCGATGCAGCCAATGCCACCGCCGAAGTAATGGAAGACCGCCGGGCACTGGAAGAAATATTTGGCCGTCCCATTCAGGGCATGGCCTACCCCATGGGAACCTTCACCGATGAAACCGTGGCAGTTTTGAAAAACTGCGGTATCCGCTATTGCCGCACCACCGTATCCACCGAAGGCTTTTCGATGCCCAGCGATTGGCTGCGTATGCCGGCCACATGCCATCACAAAAATCCCCGGCTCATGGAGCTGGCAGACAAGTTCCTTGCCGCCGCTCCCTACGCCCTTCCCAGGCTCTTCTACCTCTGGGGTCATACTTATGAATTCGCCGACAACGACAACTGGTACATCATCGAGCAGTTTGCTGAAAAGATGGGCGGCCATGATGACATCTTCTACGGCACCAATATGGACATCTACAACGCGTGGCTGGACTTCACCCGTCTGGAATCTACCGCCGACGGCCATATTGTCTATAACCCCAATGTGCGTACTGTCTGGATCGCCAACAAGGGAAGCAAAGTCTATGAAATCAAGCCGGGTCAAACTATTGAGCTGGAACCTTTTTTCTGGTAACGGTTACACGAAAGGAACACACTGCATATGAAGCTTGTGATTTTTGATATCGATAAAACAACTATCGATATGGCTGTTTCCGCTCCCTACGATGATATTGTAGATGTCACCACCGGTTTAAAGCAAAAAGGCATTACCCAGATCCTTACGGTTTTGAAGCAGCAGGGACTCCATGTGGCTTTTGTATCCGATACACCACTTAATCTTGCGCGGCAGCTTACCGAACAGCACTTCCGTGGTCTGGTTGATGCCGCATATGGTGATCCTCAATCTGTAGTGGAACAGCTGCAAGCTGCCATGGAGCGCTTTGGCACCACAAAGGACGATTGCTTTTATGTCAGCGGCAATGCCGAAAATATCAAGGCAGCCAAAAGTGTAGGACTGTATGTAATTGGTGCTACGTGGGATGCCAAAGATTGGGATATTCTGACAGCCGCAGGGCCGGACCGGGTGATCTGGTGTACCGATGAACTTCTGCGAGCAGCGCTCGCAGATACCGTCTGCAATTACAAGCAGGTGGGTTACATTCCAAAGTACTGGGATGCCCACTTAGAAGAAAAGATCCGCAAGATCCATGAAAATCAGATCCGTGCCGGAAAACGGGCCATGTCCTTTGGCCTCATATCCGATATTCACTGGAGCAGTGAGCGTCCCGGTTACTCCGGTGCCATTCTGGAACGGGTTGCGGATGCCTGCGCCATTCCCTACATATTCAACGGTGGCGACACCGTCTCCGGTGCAGGTACCTGCCCGGCGGAGCTGCTGTTTACACAGCTTCAGGGCTACAGCCGGGAGTTTCAAAATCTGGAATCCAGAATGCTGATGGTACAGGGCAATCACGACTCGGCGTATTCTGAATTTGCGCCACCCCGGTATTACGCCCAGTGTATCACAAAGGCCGAGCTATACGAGTATATTTTCCGCTACGAGACCAAGTATCCCGACCGGGTCATCAGCGAAGACGGTTCCTATTTCTACGCAGACAACCAACGCAGCAAGGTTCGCTTGATCGCGATGAACCCATACGACGTACCCAGTGACGAGGTCAACGAGGACGGCAGCGCAAAATACAACAAAATGCGCCTTCCCGGCTACAGGCAGGCGCAGCTTCAGTGGTTTGCCAAGGAAGCATTGAATGTTCCCGGAGCCGATTGGACCGTGGTGCTTTGTACCCATTCCAATCCTGCCACAAAATTGATCGAGTCGGATTATTTCTGCCGTAACGAAGATGTGATAACGCAGATCATCAGTGCCTACAGAAGCGGAACATCCTGCCACATAGCCACACGCTTTGATGACATCCCGGCTTACAACATTGACCTTGCATGTGACTTCACAGGCCGGGGCGGTGAATTCGCGGTTTGGGTCAGCGGTCACACCCACATTGATCTGCAGTGCGTCATTGACGGCACCCTTTGCACCTCCATCGTCAGCGATTGGAATCACCAAGGCAGGGGCTTACCCTTTCAGAGAACCGGCGGAACCTTCCGGGAACACGCCTTTGACATTTACACCGTCGATACGCAAAATCATAAGCTGTATGTTACCCGTGTCGGTGCCGGTGAAGACAAAGAGCTGGACTACACCCCCCGTCAGTAATAATAAATCGGCAGAAGGTTCATCCTTCTGCCGATTGTTTTTTATAGTTTCTCCAAAAGGGCTTTGGCTTTTCTGGCAACCACGATCTCCTCGTTGGTATCGACCACGAAGATACGCACCTTGCTTCCTTCTACGGAAAGGTCGTCACCGCCGGAGCAGTTTTTGTTCTTCTGACCGTCCAGTTCGATGCCCAAAAACGCAAGTCCCTCCAGCGCCATCCGGCGCACAGAAGCACTGTTTCTGCCGATGCCGCCGCCGAATACGATGGCATCCACACCGCCCATAGCCGCCGCATAAGCGCCGATGTACTTCTTAATGATGTAAGCATAGGCCTTCACCGCATTGGCAGCATCAGCATTTCCGGCATCGGCAGCTTCCTGCACATCCCGCAGGTCATTGGAAACACCGCCGGACATGCCGTAAAGACCGCTCTTGGTCTGGAGCATCTGCTTCACTTCCCCCAGCTCCATGCCGCACTCTTCCACCAAGTGGAAGATGATGTAGGGGTCCATGTCACCGATGCGGTTATTCTGCAGCACACCGCACTGCAATCCCATGCCCATGGTGGTATCGATGCTGACACCGTTCTTTACGGCGCACAGGCTGCCGCTGCCGCCTAAGTGGCAGCACACCAGCTTCAGGTCTTCCCTGCCCATCTTTTCCGCCGTCCAGGTGGAAAGATACTCCAGAGAAGCACCGTGGAAACCGTAGCGGCGAATGGCATGCTTGCGGCTCAGCTCCAATGGGATGGGGTACAGGTATGCCTCCGGGGGCATACTGGCATGAAAAGCGGTCTCAAAAGAGCCGATCAAAGGGGTGTTCGGCATTAATTCCGCGAACTGGCGGATGGCAGCAATATAGGGCGGGTTGTGGGCAGGGGCAACGGAGTTGAAATCCGCCATCGCCTGCAGCACATCCTCTGTCAAATACTGCACACCGGTGACACCCTTGGCATGAACCACCTTAAAGCCAACACAGGAGATCTCCTCCAAAGAATCCACAACGCCGTCCAGGAGCTTTTCCAGCATAGCACAAATGGCTTCCCGGTGGGTGGGAAAGACAGCGTCTTCCCGCACCGTATCACCGTTTCGGTTATTCTTATGATAGAACAGGCTTTTGGCAGCACCCACACGCTCAGCGCCGCCGGCACAGAGCACCCGCTCTCCGGCATCCATGTCAAAGAGCTGATATTTCAGGGATGTGCTTCCAACATTGCAAATCAAAATATTCATGGCTTACTTAAAATACTTCACAGCGGAAGCGAACAGCTTCATGTCGTACTCACCGGGCACATTGCGATACAGGCCCTTCTGCCAGCGTTCGCTGTGACCCATCTTGCCCAGAACTCTGCCGTCGGGAGAGGTGATACCCTCGATGGCAAAGATAGAGCCGTTGGGGTTAAAGGCGGTATCCATGGTGGGATTGCCCTCCAGGTCAACGTACTGGGTAGCGATCTGACCGTTTTCCGCCAGCTTCAGTGCCAGCCCTTCGCTGCAGAAGAAGCGGCCTTCGCCGTGGGAGATAGGCACGGTGTGGATCTCGCCCACTTCCGTACCGGCCAGCCAGGGACTCTTGTTGGTGCAGACTCTTGTGCGAACCAGCTTGGACTGGTGACGGGCGATGGTGTTATAGGTCAAGGTGGGGCAGTTTTCATCGGTATCGATGATCTTGCCGTAAGGCACCAGACCCAGCTTAATGAGTGCCTGGAAGCCGTTGCAGATACCCAGCATCAAGCCGTCACGATCTTCCAGCAGCTTGGTCACCTGCTCTTTAATGGCGGGGTTGCGGAAGAAAGCGGTAATGAACTTGGCGGAGCCGTCAGGCTCGTCACCACCGGAGAAGCCGCCGGGGATAAAGATCATCTGGCTCTCAGCGATCTTTGCGGCAAAACTCTCGACACTGCGGGTAACATCCTCAGCGCTCAGATTGCGCACCACGAAGATTTCCGGCTCAGCGCCTGCGGTTTCCATGGCTCTTGCGGAGTCAAATTCGCAGTTGGTGCCGGGGAATACGGGAATCAGGACCTTGGGCTTGGCAACCTTCACAGCGGGAGCAACATTGCAGCCGCCGGTATAGCCAAATACGGGCAGTTCGGTTTCCTTCTCTTGGGCCTTGGTGGGATAAACTTTTTCCAGAACGCCTTCATTCAGCGCCAACAATTCTTCGATGGTAGCGGTATCGCCGTTAAGGTCGATGACAGGCTCATCGATGGTCCAACCGATCTTGATAACACCGGGCAGCTCCACTTCTTCGGTGAGCTCAGCAACCAGCACACCGCAGCGCTTCTGGTGCCACAGGTCATCCATACCCTTGCAGCCAACAAAGCCGATGTTGTTACCGAAGGACATCTTCATAACCGCTTCGCCCAGGCCGTACTCCACTGCCCAGCCGGCCTTGATCTTACCGGCCTTGTGCAGTTCATGGAACCGCTCCCATGCAGCCTTGCGGCTCTCAGCGCCGGGTTCGGTGGGGCCAAAGACATAAACGGGATGGTCCGCTTCCTTAAATTCAGGAGTCAGAACTTCATTCTGGTCAATGGGGGCAATGGCGAAGGAGATCAGTGTGGGAGGCACATCGTAGTCCATGAAGGAACCGGACATGGAGTCCTTACCGCCGATGGCGGCAGCACCCAGCTCCAGCTGTGCGTCCAGTGCGCCCAGCAGAGCGGCAAAGGGCTTGCCCCAACGCTCCGGCTCATTACGCAGACGCTCGAAGAACTCCTGCAAAGACAGATAAACCTTCTTATAGTCAGCACCAGCAGCAACCAGCTTGGCAACGCTGCTGTAAATAGCGGCATGGGCGCCGGTGTAGGGATCCATGCACATATGGTCGGGATCCATGCCCCAGGCAAATACGCTGCCCTGGTCGGTGAACTGGCCGGGGAGCGTGGGCAGTACGGCTGCCATGGCCTGTGCGGGTGTTCTCTGGGTCTTGCCGCCGAAGGGCATCAGCACAGAGCCGGTACCAATGGAGCCGTCAAAGCGCTCCACCAGGCCTCTGCGGCTGGCGGTTCTCAGGTCAGAAGCCATTTCCCGCAGGCTGCCGTACAGGCTTTCGCTGAGAGCGGACAGATCCTTCTTGGCGATCTGTACGGTGGCATGCTTGCTTGCGCCGTTGGTATCCAGGAAGGAACGGGCCAGATTGGCGATCTCAACACCCTTCCACTGCATGACCATCCGAGGCTCCTCGGTGACCACTGCCACACGGTAGGCTTCCAGGTTTTCTTCCTGTGCATGGGCAATAAAGGTATCAGCATCCTCAGCAGCGACCACAACAGCCATACGCTCCTGGGATTCAGAAATTGCGATTTCCGTGCCGTCCAGACCGTCATACTTCTTGCGGACAGCATCCAGATCGATGCGCAGGCCGTCGGCCAGCTCACCGATGGCAACGGATACACCGCCTGCACCGAAGTCGTTGCAGCGCTTGATCAGACGGGTCACCTCGGGATTCCGGAACAGGCGCTGGATCTTCCGCTCTTCGGGGGCATTGCCCTTCTGAACTTCGGAAGCCATGGTGGTCAGGGACTTCATGTTGTGGCTCTTGGAAGAACCGGTAGCACCGCCGATGCCGTCACGGCCGGTACGGCCGCCCAGCAGGACCACTACATCCCCGGGAGCGGGACGTTCCCGGCGGACATTGTAAGCAGGGGCAGCACCAACCACAGCGCCGCACTCCAGACGCTTGGCGACAAAGCCATCATGGTAGATTTCGGCAACATGGCCGGTAGCAAGGCCGATCTGGTTACCGTAGGAAGAGTAACCTGCGGCAGCGGTCTGGCACAGCTTACGCTGAGGCAGCTTACCTGCCAGAGTCTCCTTCAAAGACTTCCGGGGGTCTGCAGCGCCGGTAACACGCATGGCCTGGTGGACATAAGCACGGCCGGACAGGGGGTCACGGATGCAGCCGCCGATACAGGTAGCAGCGCCGCCAAAAGGCTCGATCTCCGTAGGATGGTTGTGGGTCTCGTTCTTGAACATCAGCAGCCAATCCTGGTCCTCGCCGTTTACCTTGGCAGTGACATGGATGGAGCAGGCATTGATTTCTTCACTCTCGTCCAGTTCGGGAAGCATGCCACGCTTTTTGAGGGTCTTGGCACCGATGGTGGCGATGTCCATCAAGGTCTGAGGACGCTTTGCGGCCTTCTCTTCGCCGTAGACTTCCACGCGGGCAGCCAGATAGCGCTTGTAAGCCTCAGCCACAGCGGGATCATCGATTTTTACATCGTCGATAATGGTGGAGAAAGTGGTATGACGGCAGTGGTCGGACCAGTAGGTGTCCACCACACGGATCTCGGTAATGGTGGGATCCCGATGCTCCTGTGCAGCAAAGTAGTTCTGCAGGAACTTCAGATCATCCAGGTCCATAGCCAGGCCCAGCTTGTCCAGCAGCTCAGCCAGAGCGGCTTCATCCATGGTGATAAAGCCGGTAACGGTGGCGACGCTCTGAGGCAGCGCATACTCAACCGCCAGGGTCTCGGGCATCTCCAGAGAAGCCTCACGGCATTCCACCGGGTTGATGACATGCTTCTTGATGGCAGCGATCTCTTCATCGGTCAGTGCGCCTTCCAGTACATAAACCTTGGCAGAGCGAACGGTGGGGCGGTCACACTGGCCCAGAATCTGGATACACTGGGCAGCGGAGTCAGCACGCTGGTCAAACTGGCCGGGCAGCGGCTCCACAGCGAAGACCACCTTGCCGGTAGGAACTTCGTAGGTGACGGTATCCACCTGTGGCTCAGAGAACACAGTATTAACGCTGTAGCCAAAGAGCTTCTCATCAATATTTTCTACATCGTAGCGGTTCAGCACACGAACGCTTTCCAGGCTTCCGATCTGCAGAAAGTCCTTAACTTCCTTCAGAAGGCTGTCAGCTTCATGGGTCTGACCTTCAATTTTTTCAACATATACGCGGTAAACCATGTTGGGATCCTCCTTATTTATATGCTGCCAGACCCCGCTGGCCAATATCGCTTCTGCGGTACGCATTTTCGAACTGCACACCGTCGGCAAGCCGATAGGCTTCCTTCACGGCTGCTTCCAGAGAATCGGCAACAGCAGTGGTACCCACCACACGGCCGCCGGAGGTCAGCAGCTTGCCGCCGTCCAGCTTCGCGCCGGCCACATAGGTATGCGCGGCAGCTTCTTCTGTCATGGTGATCTCGAAGCCCTTCTTGTAGCTTTCGGGATAACCGGCAGAAGCGGTAATGACGCAGCAGGCATGCTTGTTTGAGAACTTCACTTCCGTGTCAGCCAGAGTGCCGTTGGTGGTTGAGAGCATCACGGTCAGCAGGTCGCTTTCCAGCAGGGGCAGAACCACCTGGGTCTCGGGATCACCGAAGCGGCAGTTATACTCGATGACCTTGGGGCCATTGGGAGTCAGCATCAGACCGAAGTACAGACAGCCGGTAAAGGTGCGGCCTTCCAGCTTCATAGCACGGATGGTAGGCACAAAGATCTTCTCCATGCACACCCAGGCAATGGCATCGGTGTAGTAGGGGTTGGGAGCGATGGTGCCCATGCCGCCGGTGTTCAAACCGGTGTCATTATCCCCTGCCCGCTTGTGATCCATGGAGGAAACCATGGGAACGACGGACTCACCGTCAGTGAATGCCAGCACGGATACTTCGGGGCCGGTTAGGAACTCTTCAATGACAACGGTGGAGCCGGACTTGCCGAACTTGGCATTTGCCATCATGTCAACAACCGCTTCCTTAGCTTCTTCCCGGGTCTGGGCGATGATAACACCCTTGCCCAACGCAAGGCCGTCGGCCTTGATGACCGTGGGGATCGGTGCGGTTTCCAGATAGGTAAGAGCCTTTTCCATATCGGTAAAGATCTCGTAAGAAGCAGTGGGAATGCCGTACTTCTTCATCAGATCCTTAGAAAACGCCTTACTGCCTTCGATGATAGCAGCGTTGGCCTTGGGGCCGAAGCAAGGAATTCCGATTTCATTGAGCCGGTCAACGCAACCCAAAACCAGAGGATCATCCGGTGCGACCACAGCGTAATCGATTGCGTTTTCCTTGGCAAAGGCCACGATACCGTCGATATCGGTAGCGCCGATACTGACACAGGTGGCATCCGCCGCAATGCCGCCGTTACCGGGCAGCGCGTAGATTTCTTCCACCTGGGGATTCTTTTTCAGGCTTTTGATGATAGCATGCTCTCTGCCGCCACCACCAACTACGAGGATGTTCATAAAAGGACACTCCTTTGTAAGATACAAGATATAAGATACGAGATATGAGATAATTTTAGATTTCTTCGGATGTTTTGATTGCTGACGTCAACATCAGCAAAAGCTCACGACAATCCCGAGAAATTGACAAGTAGATATTGTCAGGAATGTAATCACTGCTATTCAAAAGTTCCATCCAATACAATGTTTCAGATGCTTCCTTTTTTGCGATCTGCAGTTTGGCAACAAAATCCCGCTTACTGCTGCCGTAAATGGCTTCTGCGATATTTGCTCCAATGCTGGTACCGCTGCGCAGGAGCTGTTTTGACATGATACTCTCCCGCTTTTCTCGGATAAGAAATTGGTACAGGCGGACAATGCGTTTCGCAAAGTCCATACTTTTCTGTTTTAGAATACTGTCTTTTGACAAAACGCATCACTCCTTGTGGATTGATATAGGGATAAGAGTTAGAAATATCTCATATCTCATAACTCATATCTCATATCTTCCAGTTAGTGATGGAAAAGGCGCATGCCGGTGAAGGCCATGACAATGCCGTTCTTGTCACACTCCTCGATAACCAGATCGTCACGGATGGAGCCGCCGGGCTCAGCGATGTACTTGACACCGGAAGCAACACCACGCTTGACAGAGTCAGCAAAGGGGAAGAAAGCGTCGCTGCCCAGTGCCACAGCGTCACGGGAATCCAGCCATGCCCGCTTTTCTTCGTTGGTCAAAGGCTCGGGGCGCACAGTGAAGTAATTCTGCCAGATACCCTCGGCGCAGACATCTTCCTCGTTGCCGTTGATATAGCCGTCGATGACGTTGTCACGGCCGGGACGGCCCAGATCTTCGCGGAAGGGCAGATTCAGCGTCTTGGGATGCTGACGCAGGAACCAGGTATCGGCCTTGCCGCCGGCAAGACGGACACAGTGAACTCTGGATTGCTGACCGGCACCCACACCGATGGCCTGTCCGTCGTAGGCAAAGCATACGGAGTTGGACTGGGTGTACTTCAAGGTGATCAGAGAAACGATCAGGTCGATCTTTGCGCTCTCGGGCAGTTCCTTGTTGGCGGTAACAATGTTCTGCAGCAGATGCTCGCCGATCTTAAAGTTGTTGCGGCCCTGCTGGAAGGTGATGCCGAAGATCTGCTTGTTCTCCTGCTCAGCGGGAACAAAATCGGGGTTGATAGCAACCACATTGTAGCTGCCCTTGCGCTTGTTCTTGAGGATGGTCAGCGCTTCCTCGGTGTAACCGGGGGCGATGACACCATCGGAAACCTCGGGTGCGATCAAAGATGCGGTCAGCTCATCGCAGACATCACTCAAAGCCACCCAATCGCCAAAAGAGCAAAGGCGGTCAGTGCCGCGGGCACGGACATAGGCACAAGCCAGAGGATTCTCGTCCAGGCCTTCGATATGCTCAACAAAGCATGCCTTCTTCAGATCCAGAGGCAGAGGCTTGCCAACAGCGGCAGAGGTGGGAGAAACATGCTTGAAAGAGGTGGCGCAGGCCATACCGGTGGCTTCCTTCAGCTCCTTGACCAACTGCCAGGAGTTCAGTGCGTCCATGAAGTTGATGTAGCCGGGACGGCCATTCAGAATGGTAAAGGGCAGATCACTGCCGTCATGCATATAGAGCTTTGCAGGCTTCTGGTTGGGGTTACAGCCATACTTCAGTTCAAATTCTTTCATTTTATCGATTACTCCTTTGTAGATATTTACGATCATATCAGCTTGCGCCAAATTTCCACGATTTCACAATCCGCATGGGCATCGTTTGGGGCTTCCTCTGCCAGAGCAAGCTGTGTCAGCACCGCTTCTTTGTATGTAGCGATCAATCCGTATTCTGTAAGGCGATCATAGCAAATTGATTCAAATGAACCTCCGCAATTTGTAATGGCACTGATTGAAGAAAACTCCTCAACCAAGTCGTACCCACAAAACACAAAACCAGGCTTTTGAGAAAGCTCGTAATTGGGTTCACGACCCGGTCGCATAATCACCGCAAGTATCTGTTCTGCAAATGAGGAGACTTCCCGTTCATGCGATGCCATTTCACACATCTCGAACAGTCCGCAGTCATAAGATACAATCTCTTCGCATGTGATAAGATTATGATTGTAGCGTTTGATCTGTTCTGTATTCAAGCAGCGGCTTGACTCAAAATAACGGATCTGACCGTAATACAGGTTATCGGGATGAATGATCCTGATCATGTCGGCGCTCCACTTTATTCGTGTTTATTGATGATCCGCTGCTCGTAATCGCCGGTCTCCAGATCGGTGTAGCGCACGAACAGAGAGATCTTGTTTGCTTCGTTCAGATTCTCCCACAGCATTTCAGTGAAAGAATCGATATCATTTTCCAGAGCAACACGCTCAGGCTCGCCCTGGAAGGTGGGGATCACGGGGTTGCCGTCGCACACATAGGTGTGGATAAAGTGGCCCAGACCGCTGATGGCGGGATACTCATAGAAGAAACGGGCGCAGGCGCTGCCTTCTGCGTCAGCAGCTTTCAGAATGGACATCTTATAGCTGCCGTCGTGGGTATTCTGCAGGCCGGAGATCCGGGGTGTCCAGTTGGGGCCGTCGTCTTCAAACATACGGGTACGCAGCGCGGCTTCCCAGCTCTCGCCACGGGCAAGGAATTCCCAAATGGTGTCGGTCTGGTCGCCGTTGGTGACGATCAAACCGCAGCCGGCTTCCCGGACAGGATGGTAAATGATCAGATGAGGATCCTTCATCAGGCTGGGGTCGTGGGCCTCGGTACGGATGCCGTCCGGCTCCAGAGAGAACACACGGTTGCGGCTGTTGACGCTGCGGCCCATGATGAAGTAGGCAGCAACAGCGTTTTTGCCGTCTGGGGAAACACCCAGCACGATACCGCGGCCGGGATACGCATTGGTAGAAAGCTTTTCGCTCAAAGAGCCAATTTCATAAACATTCATTTTATCTTTCTCCTATCTGATAATCACAGTTCGGCCTTCCACGGTAATTCTGTCCTCACAGAAGAGCTTTACCGCTTCGGGCAGTAATTTCCATTCCGCTTGCTCCATAATGCGCTTTTGCAGCACTTCCGGTGTATCACCGGGGAGCACTTCCACCGCCTTTTGGGCGATGATCGGGCCGCCGTCACACTCGGCACTGACAAAATGTACCGTTGCGCCGGACAGCTTTACGCCATAGGCCAAGGCCTTTTCATGGACATGGAGTCCGTAGTAGCCTTCGCCGCAAAAAGACGGGATCAGTGCCGGGTGGACATTCATAATGGCATTGGGATAGGCATCCACCAGCTCCTGGGTGAAAATGATCATGCAGCCGGCCAATACCACCAGATCGATCTGAAGCTCCTGCAGCATTTTCACCAGCGCCACAGTCATGGCCCGGTTGGAGTCAAATTCCTTTCTTGGCAGTATAAAGCCTTCGATACCGGCATTTTTCGCCCGCTCCAAAGCATAGGCACCTGCCTTGGAGGAAATCACGGCAACGATCTCACCGCCGCCCAGTTCTCCCCGCTGCTGCGCGTCGATCAGCGCCTGCAGGTTGGTGCCGCCGCCGGAAACCAGCACGGCAATTCTCTTTTTCGACATGAACTCCCGCCTTTCAAACACGACGAACCGCCTGTGTCAAAAGGGCACAGGCAGTTCTCTGAAATTACTGAATTACGATTTCTTCGTCAGACTCCACGATCTTGCCGATGACATAGGCATCTTCGCCGTTGGCCTTCAAAACTTCGATGGCCTTTTCCACCTGGTCAGCGGGAACCACGATGCTCATGCCGACACCCATGTTATAGGTATTGAACATGTCACGCTCGCTGACATTGCCGGTCTTGGCGATCAGGTCGAAGATGGGCAGCACCTTGACAGCGCTTCTGTCGATGACAGCGCCCAGACCCTTGGGGATGCTTCTCGGAATATTCTCGTAGAAGCCGCCGCCGGTGATGTGGCTGATACCCTTCACATCCACCTGCTCCAGCAGCGCCAGCACGCTCTTGACGTAGATACGGGTGGGGGTCAGCAGCGTCTCGGCAATGGTCTTGCCGCCTAAGTCCTCACAAGCTTCGTACAGCTTAGGATCGTTGTTATCAATGTTGAAGACCTTACGGCACAGGCTGAAGCCGTTGGAGTGAATACCGGTGGAGGGCAGCGCGATGATCACATCACCGGCAGCCATGCGGGTATTGTCCAGAATCTTCTTCTTGTCCACGATACCCACAGCAAAGCCTGCCAGGTCGTAGTCTTCCACGGGCATCATGCCGGGATGCTCCGCGGTCTCACCGCCGATCAGCGCGGCGCCGGACTGGACACAGCCTTCGCAGACACCGGAAACGATCGCGGCGATCTTTTCGGGGATATTCTTACCGCAGGCAATGTAGTCAAGGAAAAACAGGGGCTTTGCGCCGCAGCAGATAATATCGTTGACGCACATGGCAACGGCATCGATACCGATGGTGTCATGCTTGTCCATGAGGATGGCCAGCTTGACCTTGGTTCCGCAGCCGTCGGTACCGGAAACCAGAACAGGCTCTTCCATACCGGCAACGGGCAAACCAAAGCAGCCGCCGAAACCGCCCACATCGTCCAGGCAGCCTTCATTGCGGGTGCGGGCCACGTGCTTTTTCATCAGTTCGACAGCCTTGTAGCCTGCGGTGATATCCACACCGGCGGCTGCGTAGGCTTCGGATCTAGAGTTCTTATGTTCCATAACAGCTTATTCCTTTCCGTTCCAACAGTAGGTACACAGCTTACATTTATCCATACCGATGGCACCAATGACACCATCGATGGTCTGGAAGCCCAGAGACGCGAAGTGGAATTTTTCGCAGATGGTCTTGCGCATTTTCTTGCCACGCTCAGAGTTGCCGTCGGCATACTCATCGATGTACTTGAAGCCTTCCTCCCCTTCCAGTTCCAGAATGGTCCGACGGGTGATCAGATCCAGATCGCTGGTGGAGCGGGAGAAATTCAGGTACTTACAGCCATACATGATAGGCGGGCAGGCAGAACGCATATGCACAGAAGCAGCGCCGTTATCGTAGAGGAAATCCACCGTCTCCTGCAGCTGCGTGCCGCGGACAATGGAGTCGTCCACGAAGAGCAGATGCTTGCCCTGGATCAGCTCATGAACCGGGATCTGCTTCATCTTGGCGATCTTTTTCCGGTCAGACTGCCGTGCAGGGGTAAAGGACCGGGACCAGGTGGGTGTATACTTAATGAACGCACGGGCAAATGCCTTACCGGTACGGTTAGCATAACCGATGGCATGGGGTGTGCCGGAATCGGGAACACCGCCCACATAATCGATCTGCATGGTTCTGCCCTGCTCCATATCACGCTCAGCAATGGCAGCACCGTTGCGGTAGCGCATCGCTTCCACATTGATGCCCTCGTAAGTGGAGGTAGGATAGCCGTAATAGCTCCACAGGAAGGCGCAAACACGCATTTCCTCCCCGGGGGCAGCCAACTGGGTCATGGAATCGGGAGTCAGCTCCACGATCTCACCGGGGCCAAGCTCCTTGACATGCTCAAAACCCAGCTTCGTATAGGCAAACTGCTCAAAGGAAGCGCAGTACCCGTCCTCATTCTTACCGATCTGAACCGGGATGCGGCCCAGCTTATCACGGGCAGCAATCAGCTTACCCTCATCGGTCAAAAGCAGAATATTAGCAGTACCTTCAATGACACTTTGTGCATACTGAATACCCTCTACAAAGGTTTCCTTCTGGTTAATCAGCGCGGCCACCAGTTCCGTAGAGTTGACCTTACCGCCGGTCATAGCATCAAAATAGACGCCATTGTGGTTCAGGCAGTCATTGATCAGTTCCTTGTAGTTGTTGACGATACCAATAGTAGCAATGGCATAAGTACCCAGCTTGGAGCGAATCAGCATTGGCTGCGGATCCGAGTCACTGATACAGCCAATAGCAGATGTGCCTTGCATCTCGTCAAAAATATGCTCGAACTTCGTCCGAAACGGAGCGTTTTCGATGTTGTGGATCTTTCTTTGCAGGCCGATCTCTTTGTCATAGGCGGCCATGCCACCGCGGCGGGTGCCGAGATGGGAATGGTAGTCAACGCCAAAGAATACATCCGTCATGCAATCGCAGTGGGATGCAATTCCAAAAAATCCTCCCATGAGGTTTACTCCTTTTATTTGAGTTAAGTTCTCAAAGCCCCCTTGTGAAAAGGGTAAGCGAAGCGCAGTCGCGGTAGTGAATGACAGCTCAGCGGGCTGTCAGAGCCGCGACCGGGCCGCCCGCAGGCGGCTGTCAGCAAAGCTGACTGGGGGATTGTAACAACCCCTCCGTCAGCCTGACCGGCTGACACCTCCCCTTACACAGGGGAGGCTTTGGATTTGCAGAATCAGGCAAAGAACAGGCCGTTCAAGGTCATGGGGTCAATATACTCGCCGTTCTTGTAAACACGCATGTTGCCGGAAGCAACTTCGTCGATGAGCATGACCTTGCCGTCGGGAGCGTAGCCAAACTCGAACTTGATATCGTACAGCTCCATGCCCTTCTCAGCCAAATCATCAGCAACGATCTTGGTGATCTTCTGGGTCATGTCCTTCAGATCCTCGTACTGCTCGTCGGACATAACACCGATGGCAACCAGAGCGTCCTTGGTGATCAGCGGATCGCCCTTCTCGTCATCCTTCAGAGTGGTCTCAACATAGTAAGGCAGGTCTGCACCGGTCTCCACCAGAGCGCCGTAGCGGCGAACAAAGGAGCCGACAGCCTTCAGGCGGCAGATAACTTCCAGACCCTTGCCGAAGACCTTGGCAGGCAGAACTTCCATAGTGGTGTCAGCCAGGTTGGCACCCACATAATGGGTCTTGATACCGGCAGCATTGGTCTTCTCAAAAAAATAGATGGACATACGCAGGTTCACGTCGCCAACACCTTCAATGGTCAGGCCGACAGAGTTTTCACCGGGATCAAACACGCCGTCCTTGCCGGTGCAATCGTCCTTAAACTTCAGCAGACAGTTGCCGTTTGGCAGCGCGTAAACATTCTTAGTCTTACCGGTATAAAGCAGCTTGTTTTCCATAATATATTTCTCCTTTTCGGTTGATTACAGTCTATCCATGACGCCGGCATCCTTAGTAAGAACGGCGGCAGCGTCATTTCTTCTCTTTTCGTCCAGCTTGGCAGCCAGCTCCGGCTCAGAAACCGCCAGAATCTGCAGTGCCAGCAAGGCGGCATTGGCACCGCCGTTGATAGCAACGGTAGCAACAGGAATGCCGGTGGGCATCTGAACGGTTGCCAGCAGCGCGTCCATGCCGTCCAGCACGGGACCCTTACAGGGAATGCCGATGACCGGCAGCGTGGTGTTGGCGGCGTTAGCACCTGCCAGATGGGCAGCCATACCGGCAGCGGCAATCAAAACGCCGAAGCCGTTGTCTCTTGCGGAAAGTGCAAAATCCCTAGCTTCGACGGGGGTACGATGAGCAGAATAGATATGGACTTCGTAGGGCGCGCCAAAAGACTTCAGCACGTCCACAGCTTTTTGGATGATCGGCAGGTCGCTGTCGCTGCCCATGATGATACCAATTTTCTTCATAAAGCACCTCCAAAACAAAAAGAGCGCAATAGCCCGCAAAAAAGCTATCTGCGCCCAGACGGTCGGCAATCTTACTCTCTGTTCCCCTGTGGTTTTCCACATTTCCGTCAGTCGCAGAAAGCGATATCAAAATCAAATTCATTTTAACACGGACAAAAAGGCCTGTCAAGAAACAGAAGTTGTCATTCGACAATTTTTGCCATTTTGCCACGAATTTCCCCGGCAGAGAACCTGTTTTTGTGTAAGATATAAAAGGTCTCAGCCGGGGAATATTCCCATCAGTTCAATTGTTTCTTTGCTTCGCAGTAAATGCAGCGGTAAATACCGTTTTCGGGACTGACACAACGGAACGCATGCTTGATCTCCTGTTCGCAGGAGGTGATGCACCGGGGGTTCTCACAGGTGAGTTTGCCAACGATCAGATTCTCTTCCTCGGGCATCTGCACACCGTTTTTGGCTTCCTCCAGAAGCTTGAGGATCAGTGCCATACGCACATACTTTCCGTTGAGAGCCTGTCGGAAATAGGCGGCTCTGGGATCGTTATCCACCTTGACGCTGATCTCATTGACGCGGGGCAGCGGATGCATCACACGCATGGTCTTCTTAGCGTGCGCCATCTTCTCCGGGGTCAGCACATAGCTGTCCTTCAAACGCTCATACTCATCGAAGCTGTCAAACCGCTCCCGCTGGATACGGGTCATATACAGCACATCCAGCTGAGGCATTGCCTCATCCAGAGAAGCGGTCTCCACATATTCCATGCCGTTCTTGTCCAGCACCTCGTACTTGACATACTTAGGCAGCTTCAGCTCTTCGGGGCTGATCAGCACGATCTTGATATTCTTATACCGACCCATAGCAGAGATCAGGGAATGGACAGTACGGCCATACTTCAGATCGCCGCAGCAGCCGATCACCAGATCGTCCAATCTGCCGAACTCCCGGTAAATGGTCAGAAGGTCCGTCAGTGTCTGGGTGGGATGGCAGTGACCGCCGTCACCGGCATTGATCACGGGAATGCTGGCAGCCTTGGCGGCGATGTAAGGCGCGCCCTCTTTGGGATGGCGCATGGCCATAATGTCAGCGTAGCAGGAGATCATCTTGGCGGTATCAGCAACGCTTTCGCCCTTGGAAGCGGAGGAAGATCCGGCTTCGCTGAAGCCCAGAACGCTGCCGCCCAGCTCCAGCATAGCAGCCTCAAAGCTGAGTCGGGTACGGGTGGAGGGTTCAAAGAAGAGGGTCGCCAGCTTCTTGCGCTTGCAGGCTTCGGCATACTTATCGGGATTTTCGATAATGTCGCAGGCCTTATCCAGCAGCTGCTGCAGCTCCTCTACGGAAAAATCAACAATATCAATTAAACTTCTCATTACTTCGCACCGTTTACAGCCAGATAGTTCTTGATCCGGGTGACATTTTCTTCGTTGGCAGGATCTTCTTCCAGATACTCGATGATGTCATACACATCCACAACAGAGTATACGGGGAAGCCGAACTGCTCCTCGATCTCCTGCATAGCGCCCTTCTCGGTCTGGCCCTTTTCCTTGCGGTCCACCATGATGAAGGTAGCAACGACCTTGGTGCCTTCCAGATGGCTCAGGATCTCCATGCTTTCCCGGATAGCGGTACCGGCAGTGATCACATCCTCAATGATGACGATTTCTTCACCTGCCTGGGGTACATAGCCGACGAAAGTACCACCCTCGCCATGGTCCTTCACTTCCTTACGGTTAAAGAAGAAAGGCAGGTCAAGGCCGTTCTTACTTAGGGCAACGGCAGCGGAAATGGAAAGGCTGATGCCCTTGTAGGCAGGACCGTACAGAACGGTCTTCTTATCGCCCAGCTTGTCAAAGTAAGCCTTGGCATAGAACTCACCCATCTTGGTGATCTGGTCACCGGTCTTGATCATACCGGCATTGACAAAATAAGGGATCTTCCGGCCGGACTTGGCAGTGAAATCACCGAACTTCAAAACCCCCGCACCCTGCAGGAATTCGATAAACTCTCTTTTATAAGCTTCCATGATATTAGTACTCCTTTGTAAATTTCAAATGGTACAAAGATATGAGATATTAGATACGAGATATGAGATATTCCAAGCTGCAGAATATCTCGTATCTCATATCTCGTAATTCGTATCTCAATCCACGAACTCAGCTACGCAGCGCTCGTAAGCGGCTACGGGGTCAGCGGCAGCGGTGATGGGACGACCCACAACGATGTAGTCAGAACCGATCTCCTTTGCGGCAGCGGGGGTCATAACACGCTTCTGGTCGCCCACATCGCCGTCAGCGAAGCGGACACCGGGAGTCACAGTCAGGAACTTCTTGCCGCACTTGTCATGGACCTTGCCAGCTTCCAGGGGAGAGCAAACAATGCCGTCCAGACCTGCTTCCTCGGCGCACTTGGCGTAGTGCATAACCACCTCGTCAATGGGGGCGTGGATCATCAGATCCTTTTCCATGCTCTCCTGATCGGTAGAGGTCAGCTGGGTCACGGCGATCAGCAGAGGACGGCTGCCGTCTTCCCGGGTCAAACCTTCCAAAGCGGCCTTCATCATGTTCTTGGTGCCGGCAGCGTGGAGGTTGGTGATATCCACATCCAGATTCCGCAGAACAGACATAGCCTTCTTGACGGTGTTGGGAATGTCGTGGAGCTTCAGATCCAAAAAGATCTTGTGGCCGCGGGCCTTGATCTCCTTAACGATGGCAGGGCCTTCCGCGTAGTACAGCTCCATACCGATCTTTACGAAGGGCTTCTTGCCGGTGAACTTGTCCAGAAATGCGAAGGTTGCCTCAGCGGAGGAAAAATCACATGCGATAATTACGTCCTTACCCATTACTTTGCGCCTCCTATAATTTCACTTAATGTGTTGATTCTGTATTTGTCCATAACTTCCGGGAGCTTTTCCACGATGTCCCGGCAGGCATAGGGATTGACCAGATTGGCAGCGCCCACTTCCACAGCGGTAGCGCCGGCCATCATCATTTCGATCACATCTTCAGCAGAGGATACGCCGCCCATACCCACAACAGGGATCTTGACCGCGTTTGCCACCTGATAGACCATCCGCACCGCCACCGGGAAGATGGCGCTGCCGGAAAAGCCGCCCATCTTGTTGGCGATGACAGGCTTTCTGCGGTTTAAGTCGATACGCATACCCAGCAGGGTGTTAATGAGGCTGATGCCGTCTGCACCTGCGTCCTCGCAGGCTTTTGCGATGGAAACAATGTCTGTGACATTGGGAGAAAGCTTAATGATCACCGGCTTCGTGGTAACAGCCTTAACGGCCCGGGTCACTTCCGCGGCAGCTTCCGGCTGTGTGCCGAAGCTCATACCGCCGCCATGGACATTGGGGCAGCTAACATTGACTTCCAGCCAGCCAACCTGTTCTTCTTTATCGAGCTTTTCACAGGTATAGGCATAGTCCTCTACAGAGAAGCCGGAAACATTGGCCATCACCGGCTTGTGGAAAACCTTTTTCAGTTCCGGCAGTTCATGGGAAATGACCTTCTCCACACCGGGATTCTGCAGACCGACAGCATTGATCATACCGGCGGTACACTCGGCGATTCTGGGTGTGGGATTGCCGAAACGGGCATCCTTGGTGGTGCCCTTGAAAGAGAAAGTACCAAGGCAGTTGATATCGTACAGCTCCGCGAATTCGTAGCCGTAGCCAAATGTACCGGAAGCGGGGATCACAGGATTCTCCAGTTCAATGCCGCAAAGATTCACGCTCAAACGTCCCATTTGATCTCCTCCTTCCACATCACAGGGCCATCCTTGCAGATGCGCTTATAGCCGGTAAGGGTCTGGCAGGAGCAGCCCATACATGCGCCGAAGCCGCAGCCCATCCGCTCTTCAAAGCTCATCTGGCCGGAGGTGTTGGTCGCTCTATACACGGCCTTGAGCATCGGCTCCGGGCCGCAGGTAAAGAAGTGGGTATATTCCACTTCCTTCAGTGCGTCGGTAACAAAGCCCTTGATGCCATAACTGCCGTCGACGGTAGTCACAAAGACCTTGCAGCCAAGTGACTTGAATTCTTCTTCGTAGAATATTTCTTCCTGCTTGTTGAAGCCAAGAATGACGGTGGGAATCTTTCCTTCCGCCACCAGCCGCTTTGCCAGCAGGTACATGGGAGGTACACCCACACCGCCGCCTAAGAGAACAGGCTTCTCCCCCGCCGCTGTCAGATCGTAGCCGTTGCCCAGACCGGTCAAGATATCCAGCTTGCCGCTTTCCATCCTGCTCATAGCTTCCGTGCCCTTGCCAACCACTTTATAAATGATGGTCAGCACATCGCCCTGAACATCGCACACGGAGATGGGACGGCGCAGGAACAGACCGTCCAGCTGAATATTCACGAACTGGCCCGGTGCGGTAATGGCGGAGGTGTCGCCCCGGAGCTTCATCCGGTACACCTGTGGCACAAGAGCTCTATTTTCAATGATTTCAAAAATACTTTGTTTCATCGCAACTCCTTCATGAATTTAGGATTGAGGAATTAGGAATTATGATTTCGTTCCTAATTCCTAATTCCTAATTTCAAATTCCTGATTAAGCATCAATGGTGGAAACAGTCAGTGTAGTCTCTTCCAGAACGTCCAGCAGAACACTGACCGTGTCCAGAGAGGTAAACAGGGTCACATTGTTCTCCGAAGAGAGCTGGCGGATCTGGTGGCCGTCAGCCTCACTGGCGCTGGGATCCTTGGTGTTGATCACATAAGCGATGTGGCCCTGACGCAGTGCGTTGGGGATCTCCTCACTGCCGTCACTGATCTTAGTCAGCGCATGGGTGCGGATACCGTTGCTCTTCAGGAACATCGCGGTGCCAACAGTTGCTTCGATGTTGAAACCAAGGTTATAGAACCGCCGGATCAGCGGCAGAGCCTCTTCCTTGTCCTTATCTGCAATGGTAGCCAGTACGGTACCGTAGTTCTGCAGATGCATACCGGCAGCCTGCAATGCCTTATACAGCGCACGGTTCAGCTTATCATCGTAGCCGATGGCTTCGCCGGTGGACTTCATCTCAGGAGACAGGTAAGCGTCCAGGCCACGGAGCTTGTTAAAGGAGAACACAGGCGCTTTGACATACCAGCGCTTCTTCTCTTCGGGATAGATGTCGAAGATGCCCTGTTCCTTCAGGCTCTTACCCAGAATAACTTCAGTGGCGATGTCAGCCAGAGAGTAGCCGGTAGCCTTGGAAAGGAACGGTACGGTACGGGAGGAGCGGGGGTTGACCTCAATGATGAATACATTGTCATCCTTGTCAACGATGAACTGGATATTGAACAGGCCAACGATGCCGATGCCCAGGCCCAGCTTCTTGGCATACTGCAGAATAATGCCCTTGACCTTGTTGCTGATGGAGAAGGTGGGATAAACGCTCATGGAGTCACCGGAGTGGACACCGGTACGCTCGACCAGCTCCATAATACCGGGAACAAATACATCACGGCCATCGCAGATGGCGTCGATTTCCACTTCCTTACCCTGAATATACTTGTCAACCAGAACAGGCTTGTCCTCATCGATCTCAACAGCGGTACGCAGATAGTTGCGCAGCTGCTTCTCGTTGGCAACGATCTGCATGGCACGGCCGCCCAGAACAAAGCTGGGACGCACCAGAACGGGATAGCCGATCTCCTTGGCGGCAGCGATGCCGTCTTCGATCTTGGTCACAGCCTTGCCCTTGCGCTGGGGAATGTTCAGCTTGCGCAGCAGCGCCTCGAAGGCATGTCGGTCCTCTGCCCGGTCAATGGCCTGGCAATCGGTACCGATGATCTTGACGCCGCGGTCAAACAGCGGCTGAGCCAGATTGATGGCGGTCTGGCCACCCAGAGAAGCAATGACACCCACAGGCTTTTCAAAGTCAATGATATTCATCACATCTTCCGGGGTCAGAGGCTCAAAGTACAGCTTATCCGCGGTGGTATAGTCGGTGGAAACGGTTTCGGGGTTATTATTGATAATGATAGCCTCGTAGCCGGAATTCTTGATGGTGGTAACAGCATGAACGGTGGAGTAGTCAAACTCAACACCCTGGCCGATACGGATGGGGCCGGCGCCCAACACCACGATCTTCTTTTTCTCCGTCAATCTGGAGGCATTCTCACCGGTGTAGGAGGAGTAGAAGTAAGGAATGTAGGCACCGGTATGGCAAGTATCCACCATTTTAAATACAGGATATACGTTATTTTCCTTACGGAAATGATAAACCTCCAGTTCGGTGCAGTTCCACATCCGGGCGATATACTTATCACTGAAGCCCATTTTCTTGGCAGCGATCAGCGTTTCAACATTACGCACATTGACCTTGAGGGTCTCTTCCATTTCCACGATGCGCTTGATGGCCTCCAGGAAGAAGGGGGTAATCTGAGTAACCTCGTAGAGCTTCTCAATGGAAACCCCATGATAGATCAGCTCGGCAATGGCAAAGATATTGTCAGACCGGAATTCGCTGATATATTCCAGCAGTTCCTCAACGGACATATTGTCAAACTTGGAATGATAAATGTGATTAACACCGATCTCCAGAGAGCGGATGCCCTTAAGCAAACATTCCTCCAGAGTAGAGCCGATACCCATAACTTCACCGGTGGCCTTCATCTGGGTGCCCAGAGTGTTGGACGCGGAGGCAAACTTATCGAAGGGGAAACGGGGCAGCTTGGCAATCACATAGTCCAGCTTCGGCTCAAAGGAAGCGTTGGTGTTGGCAATGGCGATCTCGCTCAGCTCCATACCCACAGCGATCTTGGCGGTTACCCGGGCAATGGGATAGCCGGAAGCCTTAGATGCCAGAGCGGAAGAGCGGGAAACTCTGGGGTTGACCTCAATGAGGTAGTATTCGCTGGAGTTAGGATTCAGCGCGAACTGCACATTGCAGCCGCCCTCGATCTTCAGCTCCCGGATGATCTTGATAGCGGAGTCGTTGAGCATTTTCATATCATGCTCGGAAAGGGTCATAATGGGGGCAACCACCAGACTGTCACCGGTGTGGACACCGACGGGGTCAATGTTTTCCATACCGCAGATGGTAATGGCATGGTCAGCAGAGTCACGCATGACCTCAAATTCGATTTCCTTATAACCCTTGACGCTCTTTTCGATCAGAACCTGATGCACAGGAGACAGCTTGAACGCATTCAGACCTACTTCGATCAGTTCTTCCTCGCTGTAGGCAAAACCGCCGCCGGTACCGCCCAGAGTGAAAGCGGGACGCAGAACAACAGGATAACCAATGCGCTTGGCGGCTTCCTTGGCTTCCTCAATGGAGTAGGTAATTTCGGAAGGAATGGTCGGCTCACCAATGGACTGGCACAGTTCCTTGAACAGCTCACGGTCTTCTGCCCGCTCGATGGACTCGCTGCTGGTGCCCAGCAGCTCCACACGGCACTCCTTCAGAACGCCCTTCTTCTCCAACTGCATAGCCAGGTTCAGGCCGGTCTGACCGCCGATACCGGGAACGATGGCATCGGGACGCTCGTAACGGATGATCTTCGCGATATATTCCAGGGTCAGCGGTTCCATGTAAACCTTGTCGGCAATGGTAGTGTCGGTCATAATGGTAGCGGGGTTGGAGTTACACAGAACGACCTCGTAACCCTCTTCCTTCAGCGCCAGACATGCCTGGGTGCCCGCGTAGTCAAATTCGGCAGCCTGTCCAATGACGATAGGACCGGAACCGATGATCAAAATCTTTTTCAAATCTCTTCTCTTAGCCATTTTCTACTTCCTCCTGCAACTGAATATCTCTGTAAACGACCGTGCCGTCGCAAACGGTCAACATACACTTACCAAACAATTTCCAACCCTCAAAAGGTGTCGCCTTGCCCATGGATCGGAAATTGGCGGGGTCTACCGCATATTCCGCGTTCAAATCCCACAGGCTCCAGCTATCATCCAGCGGGATACCAAAACGCTCTCTTGCGTTGGTAACCAGCAGCTCTTTCAGCCGCTCCATGGTGATGATACCGGGTTTGACAAAGTAAGTATACATCACCGGGAAAGCCGTTTCAATGCCTACCACACCGAAGGCGCTCTTTTCAAGACCCTTGGACTTTTCCTGCGCGCTGTGTGGCGCATGGTCCGTGGCGATCATATCGATGGTTCCGTCAATGATACCCTGCACCAGTGCTTCCTTGTCTTCCTTGGAGCGCAGGGGCGGATTCATCTTGAACCGACCGTTTTCCTGCAGATCCATATCATCCATCACCAGGTAGTGGGGGCCTGTCTCACAGGTCACATCAATGCCTTCGGCCTTGGCCTTGCGGATCAGCTCCACGCTTTCCTTTGTGGAAATGTGGCAAACATGGTACTTGCAGCCGGTTTCCTTTACCAGCTTCAAGTCACGCTCGATCTGTTTCCATTCGCTTTCGGAGCAGATGCCCCGGTGTCCATGGGCCTTGGCATATTCACCGTCATGGATATAGCCGCCACGGAGCAGGTCGTTGACCTCGCAGTGAGCAACGATCATTTTCCCCAGAGCCTTGGCCCGAAGCATGGCCTGACGCATCATATCATCACTCTGGACTCCCCTGCCGTCATCGGAAAAACCGATCACATTGGCAGCCATACCCTCCAGATCAGCCATGGCTTGCCCCTGCTCCCCAACCGTGATAGCACCGTAGGGATACACATGGATGCAGGCATCCTTTCGGATTGCCTCCAGCTGGATCTGCAAATGTTCCACGCTGTCCGGCACCGGATTCAGGTTCGGCATGGTGCACACGTGCGTGTAGCCACCGGCTGCCGCAGCAAGAGAGCCGGTCTTCATGGTCTCTTTATAAGAAAAACCCGGCTCACGAAAATGCACATGCACATCGCAAAAACCGGGAAAAAGAGAATAGCGGTCCGTATCAAAAGAAGACAGCACTTCTTGCATAGAAGAGGAAACAACGGCCCCCATAGGACAAGCAATGGACTTGGGTTTGCTGGCGCTGCTCATAATCGGGCCCCCTTTCTAAAAACCATATTTTTGATATTATATGATAAATTCTGTCGTTTGTCAAATGGTATTGCAAAGCAGTATTGCCAATTTTTTCCGCAACTTCAGCATTATTTTTGTAAATGATCGTTTATGCGGGCAGTGCCCGCAGCCAATTCGTGCATGGTGCGGTACTAATCGTTACTTCCCGTGTCCGTTTGCGGTACCCAAAATTTCTTGTTCGCTATCCGCTCACGAAATTTTGAACGCTGCACACGCTGCGCCTTCCCTTTATCCGCCGCCG
>JAZURG010000170.1:0-3788 GCA_045606145.1 Faecousia sp. | reverse complement strand
GCCGACAGGTGTTCCGCCTGTTCCCGGCAGAGGGTATAGATGACAAAAATTCCTACCAGCATAATGGTAAATACGCACACCACACCCGTCAGAAGGGTGATGACGATCCGGTGATCCGTCTTCATCCAGGGCATTTCCACGGCTGTCAGCGCAACGATGCTCAGAGCGCAGGCCACCACCATCACATAGCCCACTTTAGGCACCGTACGGAATCTGCCGAAATCAAAATGACGAAGATACATGGCCAGAGGGATCATCAGCAGATAAAACACTTTACTCACCGTAAAGCTCAGCTCCATCGCACCGGGATTCACATAGACGATCAAAAACTGCACCTGCCCACCGATGGTAGACAGACAGCAGATTCCGGCATAGAGAGAACACCAAAGGAACGCTCTTGTCCGCTTGGGACAATCCGCAAACCACAGCACATACAGCAGGGCGATCATGGCATGGAAGCTGATCCACATCACGGAATTATATTCCCGCAGCAGCACAATCGGCACCGTAAATGCCCACCATAACAGATAAAACAACACCACCAACTCTGCCAGATTTCGCAGGATCTGCTCCCGCTTCCACACAATGCCGTGGCTCAGCACCACCCAGGACAGCGCGATGGAGCCTGTCATGATGTATGCGCTTCCATTTAGATATCCAAAAAACAGATGATTCAGAACTGCTTCCATGGTTATTACCTTTCTTCTCTCCGGAATATAAATACTTCCAAATCACATTGTATCACATTCGACAAATTATAATCAGTATAACAGAATCAATTGCGGAATGCAAGTCTGTCTCGGCTTCCTCCGCCGGCAGGTTTTTGGGTGATCTGAAAAGTCCTTTCCTTTGGACGGGGCTTCTGCATGTTCCTGCTTACGCCGCCCCAGGCAGCGCTCGCTGTGTTGTGAAAAATCCCTTCCTTTCGGAAGGGATTTTTATATGGTCCCGCTTGCGATGCCCGGCATCTTCCTCGCGCCGAAGCGCTTCGTTGTAAATGTCAATGAAAAAGTGAGCCGGGCGCTCGTGAATTTTTGAGCCACCAACGACCACGAAAAAGTGAGCCACTACGCTCACGAATATTTGAGCCACCCTGCTTACGTTTGTTTCTGCATGGTAGCTTTCAGCCGGTAAGAATCTCCGTTCATGTCCAGCACATGGCTGCGGAAAGTCAACCGGTCAATCAGGGCAGCTACCATTGTGGTATTCTCAAACAGCTCCGTCCATTTGGAGAACGGCAGGTTTGTTGTCACAATGGTGCTGCTCTTTTCACTTCGGTCTGAGATGACCTTAAACAGCAGCTCAGACTGGTGCCGGTTAAAGCTGAGGTAGCTCAGCTCGTCCAGGATCAGCAGATCTGCTTTGGCCAGCGTCCGTTCCAGCTTGCCCAGATGGTAGTTGTCCTTGGCTTCACATAGCTCCGTGGACAATGTTGCGGCGTTCTTGAACAGGACGTTGTACCCCTGGGTGCAGGCTTTCAGTCCCAACGCAATGGCCAGATGGGTTTTACCACGGCCAGGATTGCCAATCATAATCACGTTCTGCCTGTTCTGTATGAACTGGCAGCTGGACAACTCCTGCAAGAACAGCGGAGAGACTGCCTCATTGAGCTGGCTGCAGTCGAACTCTTCCATGGTTTTCATGTACGGAAATCCGGCGGCTTTTAATCGTCTGCGGTTCTGGTTCTCCTGCCGGGATGCCGTCTCCATTTTCATGAGTTCCAGAAGCAGATCTGCAAAGCCAGAGGATGGATCTGCCTGCCGTAGAACTTCCTGGTATTCCGTAAAAGACGGAATCTTCAACTGCTTCGCATAGAGCCGGATCAGTTCATCCGTTGCATTCATACCGCAGCACCTGCCTTTCCCCGCAGGAAGGTATCATAGACATGGAGATCCACTGCCTGCACTACAACGGTATCTTCAATCTGGATAGGTGCCATATGACAGGAAGCTTCCGCCATAATGGTATCACAGTCCTCATTCAGGCAGCGGCGCAGGATCTCGACCAGTTCTTTCGGAGACAGCTTCTGGTTCTGCAGCCACTGGATAAAGTATTCCGGCAGCGTGTCCTGTACCGGTCTTGCATAGAAGATAGCACGTCCCTTCTTTTCCAGTAACGGCAGATAGTGCTCCAATGAATAGATGTTCTGCTTTCTTTCCAGACAGCGGTGGTGCCGGGCAATACACTTCCCCTCATAGTAGATGGATACCGTTTCGAGACCAGCCTTTATGGCGACTTCCCGTCCACAATAGGCTGCGGGAACAGAGTAGTTATTCGTATCGAATCGTACGGTACAGAAACGATCCACCCGTCCCAAAACACGTTTACATGGGTCGAAGGGATATCCAGGAAGCGGATATAACAACGCTTTCTCCCTTGTAAACATCGCACCGACAGAAGCTTCTTTGCCACGGATCTGGTGAGATAAATATTTCTGACACTTCTCCCGGAACATTTGGTTCAGCTCTTCCATGGTATCCACCCTTGGAACCGGGACACAGGTATTGCGGCGGCTGTAGCCTACAAGACCTTCCACAAGCCCCTTTTCGTTGCCGGAGGCCGGATTGCAGAACACGGCTTCAAAACCATAGTGCGCAGCCAGAGCGGCATAACCAGCCTGTTTCCTTGCATGGGCACCGAATCCATCCTTGACGGCAACCTTGCCATTGTCAAAGATGACTCGTTTTGGAACTCCACCGAAGTACTGGAATACCTGAACCAGGGCATCCAGAAAGCTCTCTTCGTTCTGCCTGCGGTAGGCCAGGACCATGGGAGCACCGCTGTAACAAAGCCGGGCGCAGAACAGGTTGACTGTAGTTTTGACACCGCTGAGATAAACAGTAGCCTCGCCCCAGTCAATCTGCATGGCATCTCCTGCCGGGAATGCCAAAGGTACAAAGGCTTCCTGAGGCTTCTCCCGGAGCTCTCTCACCAGTCGTCTGACGGTTGTCTCACCGCCGGAGAAGCCATGTTCGGCTACCAGACGGTCGTAGATGCGCTTGGCAGTGTGGTGCTGCTTCCTGGGATTGTGGGCATCCTCGTCCAGACATTTTCGGACAAAAGCTACCACATCCGTGGTCAGCACAGAGGCTTCCCGACTGTAGTCCTTGCGCTCCCAGGGAACGCTGTCACCGTCCCAATACTTTTTGACGGTGTTGCGGGAGATGCGCAGCACTGCGGCAATCTGCCGCTGGCTCATACCCTCCAAACGCATCTTGCGGATCTGTTTGTAAATTTCCACTGTAATAACCACCTTTGCTCGCCCCCTACATAGTCTGAGACTATTATAGAGGACACTTCTCGGTGGCTCAATTATTCATGAGCGTTTGGCGGCAATGTGGCTCACTTTTATATTAGCGTTTACAGTCTCATAGCAGAGGGCGAGATGCTAGGCGTGTGGTTATTGAGCGGTTACATTTATTCGGCTTCCATTTTCAAGTATATTGAAACCCGCTAATTCAATAGAATACAACAAAGAAACCCCTTGATATCGGTATAAGGCAACGCCTTTACCTACTTCAAGGGGATTTCATTATATTGGTTTTAGCACGATGTATATCAGTGATTATTTCACTGCACCAGTCTCATGCATATGTGCAATGGCAGCCTCATCATAACCCAAGCTTCTCAGCACATCATCGGTGTGCGCACCCAGCATCGGTGCAGGAGTAGAGGGATCCTTCGTATAGGAAGCCATATGGATTGGAGGACATGCCAGTACAGTCTTTTCTCCGTTGGGGCAAGTCAGTTCCTCAACAAAACCGTTTGCCCACGCCTGCTCGTCCACC
>JAZURG010000169.1:0-18088 GCA_045606145.1 Faecousia sp. | reverse complement strand
CGTTGCGCTTGATGGCGTTGTAGATGTCGGGCTCGGCGTCCTTGTCCAGGTTGATGACCTTGGCGTAGCAGCCGCCCTCGAAGTTGAAGACGCCCTCGTCGTCCCAGCCGTGCTCGTCATCGCCGATCAGCAGGCGCTTGGGGTCGGTGGACAGGGTGGTCTTGCCGGTGCCGGACAGACCGAAGAACAGGGCGGTGTTCTCGCCGTTCATGTCGGTGTTGGCGGAGCAGTGCATGGAAGCCATGCCGTTCAGGGGCAGGAAGTAGTTCATCATGGAGAACAGGCCCTTCTTCATCTCACCGCCGTACCAGGTGTTCAGGATGACCTGCTCCTTGGAGGTGATGTTGAAGATAGCGGCGGTCTCGGAGTTCAGGCCCAGCTCCTTGAAGTTGGTGACCTTAGCCTTGGCAGCGTTGAAGGAAACGAAGTCGGGCTCGAAGTTCTGAAGCTCCTCAGCGGTGGGAGCGATGAACATGTTCTTGACGAAGTGAGCCTGCCATGCCACCTCCATGATGAAGCGGACGGCCATACGGGAGTCGGGGTTGGTGCCGCAGAAGACGTCCATAACGTACAGCTTCTTATTGCTCAGCTGCTCCACAGCCAGGCGCTTGCACTCGTTCCAGGCCTCGATGGAGGCGGGCTTGTTGTCGTTCTTGAACTCGTCGGAGGTCCACCACACGGTGTCCTTGGAGTTCTCGTCCATAACGATGAACTTGTCCTTGGGGGAACGGCCGGTGTAGATACCGGTCATAACATTGACAGCGCCCAGCTCAGTCAGCTGGCCCTTTTCAAAGCCTTCCAGAGTGGGGTCCATCTCTGCTTCGAACAGAGCTTCGTAGGAGGGGTTGTGGATGATCTCAGTGGCACCGGTGATGCCATACTTGGTCAGATCAAGCTTTGCCATAATGCATAACCTCTTTCATTTTTTAATTTTTAAAGCGATGCCGTCTATCAGCATCCCATATTTTGCAATGATATCATACACTAACAAACCGCAAAAATCAATATCGATTCCGGATTTTTTTACGATTCCCTTCATCAAGATAATTTTTGGTTAAGGCTTCCCCTATTCGCTTTACTTTCCCTGTGAATTTCGCTACCATGTATAAGGTTAAGTATTTTTAAATTCTGATTTGATTTACAAACAAGGAAGGAGAAAACCATATGCTGTTTTTTGCCGCCGCTGCCGTTCATACGCAGCCGGACTATATTGCCCTGGCCATGGTTCTGGCTTTGGCTCTGGTGGTTTTGGTAATGGCTCTGCGTAAACGCGCCGCGCTGAAAGCATCCAAAGCAGAAGCCGCCCCTGCTGAACCTGCCGTCCAAGCTGAAAAGCCCACCGCTCCCGGCTCTGCCGGAACACTGAAGCTTCACGATGTGGAGCCAAAGACCGCTGCCATGCTTATGGCCATTGTTGCCGACAAATTGGGTAAGCCCCTGAACGAGCTGCGTTTTATTTCCATCAAGGAGGTTAAGTAATTATGAAGTATGAGATCACTCTCAACGGCCGTACCTATGAGGTAGAAGTGGAAGTAACCGAGCCTATGACCATGGACACCTTCCGTTCCTATATGCCCGCTGCCCCCACACCCGCAGCTCCTGCTGTTCCCGTGGCCGCACCTGCCGCTCCCGCTGCTGCTCCTGCCGTCACCGGCGCAGGCGAAGCTGTTACCGCGCCTATGCCCGGCACCATTTTGAAGGTCAATGTGACCCAGGGCCAGGCTGTCAAGGAAGGCGATGTTCTGTGCGTTCTGGAAGCTATGAAGATGGAAAACGAGATCATGGCTCCCAAGGACGGAACCGTTACCCAGGTTGCCACCTCTAAGGGTTCTTCTGTCGATACCGGTGCCGTTCTGGTTGTCATCGGTTAAGGAGGACTGTTAATGGATATTCTGTATAGCAATCTGCTGGCCTTCACATGGCAGCATCTGGTCATGATCGGTATCGGCTGTCTGCTGATCTACATGGCCATCGTTAAGGAAATGGAACCCTCTCTGCTGCTGCCTATGGGTCTGGGTACCATTCTTGTCAACATTCCCGGCTCCACCGCACTGGTCGGCCCCATCCAGGAGCTGTATCATGCGGGCATCGCCAACGAACTGTTCCCCCTGCTGCTGTTCATTGGCATCGGTGCCATGATCGACTTCGGCCCTCTGCTGACCAACCCCAAGCTGATGCTCTTTGGTGCCGCCGCGCAGTTTGGTATCTTCTTTACCCTGTGCATGGCCAGCGTGTTCTTCCCGGAGATCAAGGATGCCGCTTCCATCGCTATTATCGGCGCTGCTGACGGTCCCACCTCCATTGCTGTTGCCAATACCCTTGGCTCTAACTATGTCGGTGCCATCACTGTTGCCGCCTATTCCTACATGGCTCTGGTGCCTGTGATCCAGCCCCCGGTGATCAAGCTGCTGACCACCAAGAAGGAGCGTCAGATCCGGATGCCCTATGAGCAGAAGTCTGTCAGCAAGACCACCCGCATTATGTTCCCCATTATCATCACCATCGTTGCTTCCGCCATTGTTCCCGACGCTACCGCCCTGATCGGTTTTTTGATGTTCGGTAATCTGATCCGGGAATGCGGTGTTCTGAACTCCCTGTCCGATACCGCCCAGAATGTGCTGGCTAACCTGATCACCATTTTCCTCGGCATCACCGTAGCCTTCAACATGACCGCAGACAAGTTCCTGCAGCTGCCCACCCTGCTGATCATGGGTCTGGGTTTGATTGCTTTCATCGTAGATACCGCCGGCGGTGTTCTCTTCGCCAAGCTTCTGAATCTGTTCTCCAAGAATAAGATCAATCCCATGATCGGTGCTGCCGGTATTTCCGCCTTCCCCATGTCCGGCCGTATCGTCCATAAGATGGCATTGGAAGAAGATCCGCAGAACTTCCTGCTGATGCACTCCATCGGTGTCAATGTTTCCGGTCAGATCGCTTCTGTTATTGCCGGCGGCATCATTCTGAATCTGTTCAGCTAAGGAGGATATGCTATGTTTCACTTTTTAACAAATACGCTCCTGTCCGCCCCCAACGCGGAGCAAACCGCTCAGCTTGTTTTTGAGCCTGCCAAGTTTGTCGCCAATCTGCAATACATGGGCATTGGTATGCTGGTGATCTTCATTGTGATCGGCATTATCATTCTCAGCACCAAGCTGATCAACTTCCTGTTCTCCGATGCTCCCGCTAAATAAGATTATCCCTAACCGTCATACACATTCCCCGGGACTGATGTTTTCATCGGTCCCTTTTTTACTGACGATAATGTCTGTTTTTTATTGGAAATAACCTTCGCGCACTGGAAAAATGTGTTTACTTTTTATTTTTTATGTGCTATCATATATTTGGTGGAGAATGGACTTTATACATATTCGTATTTGTTGTCTCCCCCTGAAATTCATAAATCTTTTTTTGGAGGTTATATACATAATGGCTCAGAAAGTACAGTTTGTAGAGACTGTTCTGCGTGACGCGAACCAGTCTCTGATCGCGACCCGCCTGCCTTTTGAGAAGTTCGAGCCCATGCTCGAAACCATCGACAAGGCCGGTTACTATGCCGCTGAATGCTGGGGCGGTGCTACCTTCGACGTTTGCCTGCGCTATCTGAACGAAGATCCCTGGGAGCGTCTGCGCAAGATCCGCGCAAAGATGCCTAACACCAAGCTGCAGATGCTGCTGCGTGGACAGAACGTTCTGGGTTACTCCCACTACCCCGATGATTTCGTCAAGCTGTTCGTCAAGAAGGCTGTCGAGAACGGCATCGACATCATCCGTATCTTCGACGCTCTGAACGACGTTAACAATCTGAAGGTTGCTATGGAAGCCACCGTCAATGCCGGTGCCATTGCTTCCGGTACCATTTCTTACACCACTTCCCCTGTCCACACCCACGCCAAGTACGTGGAAATGGTCAAGGAACTGAAGGAAATGGGCGCTTCCACCATCTGCATTAAGGATATGGCCGGTATCATGGGTCCCCAGGAAGCTTACGATCTGGTTTCCGCTATCAAGGACGCTGTTCCCGGTATGCCCATTGACCTGCACACCCATTCCACCACCGGTCTGGCATTCATGACCTACCTAAAGGCTGTTGAGGCTGGCGTGGATATCATCGACACCGCTATCTCCCCCATGTCCGGCGGTACTTCCCAGCCCGCTACCGAAACTCTGGCTTACGCTTTGCGCCAGCTGGGTTACGAAGTGGATCTGGACGATGCATGCACCAAGAAGATGGCCGACTACTTCAAGGGCGTTCGTGACGCGTTTGTCGCCGACGGCACTCTGATGCCTAAGTCCATGGCTACCGACACCCAGTGCCTGACCTACCAGATCCCCGGCGGTATGCTGTCTAACCTGCTGAGCCAGCTGAAGCAGATGAACGCTCTGGATAAGTTTGACGAAGCTCTGATTGAAACTCCCAAGGTTCGTGCTGATCTGGGCTATCCCCCTCTGGTCACCCCCACCAGCCAGATGGTCGGCGTTCAGGCCGTTACCAACGTGCTGCAGGGCGAGCGCTACAAGAAGGTCTCCAAGGAAGTTAAGGCATACTGCCGTGGCGAGTACGGCCGTACTCCCGCTCCCATCAACCCCGAGGTTCAGAGGCTGATCCTGGGCGACGAGCAGCCCATCGAAGGCCGCTATGCTGACTCCCTGGCTCCCATCGTTGCGCCTACCCGCGAGAAGCTGGGCGATCTGGCCAAGTCCGACGAGGATGTTCTGAGCTACATTGCGTTCCCCAACCTGGCTGAAAAGTTCTTCGAGGACCGTAAGGCTAAGGAAGAGAATGTAGTCACCTACTCCATCGTTGAGGCCTAAGGAGGTAACGGTATGTTAGCTTCCACTGTTGATCTTGTCAATTTGGGTGTAGGCTCCGCTGCTGTTCTGGCACTGCTGGGCTATGCTGTTGTATTCTTTGGCATCTGCCTGCTGATGATCGTGATTATGATCATGGGTAAGATCTTCATTGCCAAGGAAGCAAAGTATGCCAAAAAGCCTGCTGCCGCACCCGCTGCCGAAACTGTCGCCGCCGAAGCACCCACCGCTCCCGGTGTTGCCGGTCAGCTGAAGCTCCACGATGTAGAGCCTAAGACCGCTGCCATGATCATGGCCATTGTTGCCGACAAGCTGGGTAAGCCCCTGAACGAACTGCGCTTCATTTCCATCAAGGAGGTTAAATAATCATGAAATATAAAGTGACTCTGAATGGCCGTACCTACGAAGTTGAGGTCGAGGCCGGCAAGGCTATGCTCCTGGATGAGTATGAGGCCATTGTTCCCTCTGCACCCGCTGCCGCACCCGTTTCTGCTCCCGTAGCCGCTCCTGCAGCAGCCCCCGCACCCGCCGCAGCTTCTGCTGTCACCGCTGCCGGTGAAGCCGTTACCGCCCCCATGCCCGGCACCATTCTGAAGGTCAATGTGACCCAGGGCCAGGCTGTCAAGGAAGGCGATGTTCTGTGCGTTCTGGAAGCTATGAAGATGGAAAACGAGATCATGGCTCCCCGGGCCGGTACCGTTGCCCAGGTCATTGCCGCCAAGGGTGCTTCTGTTGACACCGGTGCTGCTCTGGTCGTCCTCGCTTAAGGAGGCTCTGCTATGAATGTTGGTGAAATTCTGCTGAACCTGTGGAATGATTCCGGTTTTGCCAGAATCATTTCCGGTTTCATGGCCGAAAGCGGTTGGCAGAACCTGGTGATGCTCGCCCTCTCCTGCGTACTGCTGTATCTGGCCATTGTCAAGAAGTTTGAGCCTCTGCTGCTGTGCGGCATCGCCTTTGGCTGTCTGCTGACCAACCTTCCCGGTGCCGGCCTGTATGATCAGGAACTGTGGACCAATTTCATGACCGAAGGTCATTAAGCCTACCACAGCTACGGTACCATTTTGAAGGAAGGCGGCCTGCTGGACTTCTTCTATATCGGCGTTAAGACTTCTATCTACCCCTGCTTGATCTTCATGGGTGTTGGTGCTATGACCGACTTCGGCCCCCTGCTGTCTAACCCCAAGAGCCTTCTGCTGGGTGCCGCAGCTCAGTTGGGTGTGTTTGTGGCATTTTTTGGTGCTATTGCTTTGAATGGCCTGGATGCTCTGCTTGGTCTGACCCCCGGAACCATCGGCTTCACCGGTCCTGAAGCAGCTTCCATCGGTATCATCGGTGGTGCTGACGGTCCTACTGCCATCTTCCTGACCAGTAAGCTGGCTCCCCATCTGCTGGGTGCCATTGCTGTGGCAGCTTATTCTTACATGGCTCTGATCCCCCTGATCCAGCCTCCCTTTATGAAGATGCTGACCACCCCCGAGCAGCGTAAGATCAAGATGGTTCAGACCCGTAATGTTTCCAAGACTGAGAAGATCATCTTCCCCATCGTGGTCACCCTCTTTGTGGCCCTGCTGCTGCCCGACACCGCCCCTCTGATTGGCTGTCTGATGCTGGGTAACCTGTTCAAGGAGTGTGGCGTTACCGACCGTCTTTCCGACACCGTTCAGAATGCGCTGATGAACATCGTCACCATTCTGCTGTCCACCTCCGTGGGCGCTACCATGGTTGGTTCCAACTTCTTGACTGTGCAGACCCTGTCCATCGTTGTTCTGGGTGTTGTTGCATTCATCATTTCCACCGTTGGCGGTCTGCTGGGTGGTCTGGTCATGTGCAAGCTCACCAAGGGTAAGGTCAATCCTCTGATCGGTTCTGCCGGTGTTTCCGCAGTTCCTATGGCTGCCCGTGTGGCCAATAAGGAAGGCCAGAAGGCCAACCCCTCCAATTTCCTGCTCATGCATGCCATGGGCCCCAATGTTGCCGGTGTTATCGGCTCCGCCATCGCCGCAGGTTTCCTGCTGAGCGTCTTTGGCTAATTACAAGCAATCCCCTCGCTTCTGTGCGAGGGGATTATTTATTGACATTTGCTGTTTTTATGGTACACTAAAAATGTTAATTATTGCCGCGTTTGCGGAGAAAGGGATTTTTTTATGAGTAAATTTGTTGTTCGCGAAGTTCCTTCCGGTTTTAAGTTCGATTTGAAGGCCACCAACGGCCAGGTCATTGCTACCTCCGAGGTTTATGAGAGCAAGGCCGCCTGCCTGAACGGTGTAGAAAGCGTAAAGAAGAACGCCGCTGTGGCTAAGGTCGAGGATCAGACCGTCGCCGGCTTTGAAACGCTCACCAATCCCAAGTTTGAGATGTACATCGATAAGGCTGGCGAATTCCGCTTCCGCCTCACTGCCCGCAACGGCCAGATCATCGCCGTTTCCGAAGGCTATACCACCAAGGCTAACTGTGAAAACGGCATTGCCAGCGTGCAGAAAAACGCTCCGGAAGCAGAGATCGTAGAAGAATAATATGTGCAATAGTGAAAAGCTCCCCTTCAAAGGGGAGCTTTTACTGTTTAAATATATATTTAGTTATTACGGAAGCGGGAAAGGAAATCCTTTGTTTCCTGCTTCTGGGGATTGCCGAAGACCTCTTCGGGAGTACCTTCCTCGCAGATCACGCCCTCGTTCATGTATACCACATGATTGCTGACGTCCCGGGCGAAGGCCATCTCGTGGGTAACCACCAGCATGGTCATGCCTTCCTGGGCAAGGCTCTGCATAACGGTCAGGACTTCACCGACCATTTCGGGGTCCAGCGCGGAGGTAGGCTCGTCGAACAGCAGCACTTCCGGATCCATTGCCAGGGCACGGGCAATGGCCACGCGCTGTTTCTGTCCGCCGGAGATCTGCCGGGGCTTCGCGTTGATATAAGGGGCCATGCCGACCTTTTCCAGATAGTACATGGCATGCTTCTTTGCCTCTTCCCGGCTGCGCTTCAAAACCTTCACCTGACCAACGATGCAGTTTTCCAAAACCGTCATGTTATTAAACAGATTGAAGGACTGGAACACCATGCCAACACGGGCACGGTATGCCGGTGCGTTGTAGCCACGCGCAGCCACATTTTCGCCGTGATAGAGGATCTCACCGGAGGTGGGGATCTCCAACAGGTTAATGCAGCGAAGCAGCGTAGACTTTCCGGAACCGGAAGCACCGATGATGGAAGTAACGTCACCCTTATTTACCGTAAAATCAATATCCCGCAGGACCTCGTGCTTACCGAAAGCCTTCGACAGGTGGTTGATTTTCAAAATCATTTCATCCATATCAGCGGTCTCCTTTCGGCCTGCCATATCTTAGCTCTTGAAGCTTTCGTTCCCGGCGCTCACGCTTCAATTCATTGGCAGTCTTAAATTCTTTGCTCTGTTCATCAAATGGGGAACCCTTATCCGGGTGGCTGTAAGTACCGGCAGTCATGGTCAAAGAGTCCACCTGTACCAGCTCATAGCTGCTGGCACCGTCCATCTTCTTTTCCCACAAACGCAGCAGGAAGGAAGCGATCAGCGTCATGGTCAGATAGCCAACCATTTCAATGGCCGCGGAGGGGAAATACTGATAGGTGGTACCGGCCACACTCTTGTGGATGGCGAAGAACTCGGTAAAACCGATGATACTCATAACAGAGGTATCCTTGATGTTGATGATCAGATTATTGCCGATCTGGGGCAGGATATTGCGCAGTGCCTGGGGCAGGATCACGTTTGTCATGGTCTGCCAGTGGGTCATACCAATGGCCTTGGCGCCTTCGGTCTGGCCGGGGTCAATGGAAATGATACCGCCACGGACGGACTCTGCCATGTAAGCACCGGTATTGACGGAAACAACCACAAACGCACACAGCCAAACATTGGAAAACCGCAGTGCGTAGTTGGTAAAGTAGGGCAACCCGTAGTAGATCACAACCGCCTGCAGGATCATGGGTGTACCACGGAATACTTCCACATAGATCTGATTGATAATACGAATGGCACGCAGAACGATCCGCTTAACAATATTGTCGTTTTTGGTATAGGGAATGGTGTTGAGAACACCGCACATTAGGCCGATCAGACAGCCAACCGCCGTACAAAGCACCGCCAGAGAAATTGTGTTCCATACACCGTTTAAATAAAGGCCGCTGTACTCATTCCACAATCGGACAATATCCTTGCCAAGTTTTACAAAAATGTTCATTAAAAACTCCTTTATACGAACCAATATGCGGAAGCGTTGCCGCTTCCGCATACTTGCGATTTTACTCTTCGATGGGCTGAACCGCGACAGCTTCTGCCATCAGTGCATTGAAATCATCTGCATTCATGGGAGACAATACCTTGTTCATAGCGTCCAGCAGAGTCTTGTTGCCTTCACGGACGGAAATACCAATGTTGACCTCTTCTGCGGAAACCTCGAAATCATCATCGGAACCGGAGAAGTCCAGGATAGTCAGGTTGGGATAGGTGATCACAGCACCCTGAGCGGTGGGCATATCGGTACATACGAAATCGCAGGTGCCGGAGCTGACAGCCATCAGCATTGCGCCGGCATCGTCAGCAGCAGGCTGAACATCAGCACCTGTGATCTGGGGCAGGCAAGTGTCGTACCAGATGGTACCGCGCTGGGAAGTGCAGGAACCGGTCAACTGGCTGATGCCGGTGGCGGCTGCCAGAGGAGAATCCTTCTGAACCAGGCAAACGATGGATGCGTAAATGTAAGGACCGGCAAAGTCAACGATCTCTTCACGTTCTGCGGTCATGGACTGGCCGGCGATGGCGCAATCGATCTCACCGGTCTGAACAGCGGGAACCAGGGAATCCCAATCCAGCTTCTTGACTTCCAGCTTCCAGCCGTTAGCTTCACAAATCTTCTTAGCCATCATAACGTCGTAGCCGTTAGCATAAGCACCGGGAACGTTGGCAATGGGAACTGCACCGTTGGAATCATCGGTCTGGGTCCAGTTGTAAGGAGCATAAGCACATTCCATACCAACGGTCAGAACACCGTCTTCCACGCCGCTCTTTGCGCCGCTGCCACAGGCGACCATAGAAACCATCATTGCGATAGCCATCAAAACACACAGGATCTTCTTCATTTTCTTTTACCTCACTTTTTTGATTTCCGGTTTTTATTCCAACCGGTAGAAATAAAAATTGGACCGCTTTGCCAAGCGGTCCATGGAAATACGGAAAAAATCTCCTACGCAGGAGTTTTACCGAATAGCCATTGATAGCGCTTCACAAAGTTATTGTGACAGTCCGGCAGATCTTGTCTGTCGACCCAGCAGTGAAAGACCGGGCAATCTTTCAAAACTTCGGCGGTACACCCTTTCTTCTTCGGCGGCTGCACGACCTTGCCAAAGAGTACTGATGAGGACCGCGCCTCTATCAAGCGATTCAATTTTCTAACATACTACACTGCAACGTTCCACTTGTCAATGATTTTTCTTTACTCTTTTGACAATTTGTTGAAAATATAAAAAAACTTTTCCGTTACAGCAGAATATATGTCGTGTTTTTACAATAAATAATCCTTATTTTTTTCTTAGCACGATGCCGCAGCGGTTGGGGATGTAAATCCGGATGCCGTATTCTCCGTTCTCGCCCTTTTCCGCATGGTAAATATAAGTCTTGGAAACCCTGTCGTATCCGCCAAACTCGCCGTCATCGGTGGTCAGGATCACTTCATATTCGCCCTTTTCCTTCACGGGAACAAAGAAATTATCCTGAGACCAACTGGGGTGGAAGTTCAGCAGAAGAATGGTCTTACCGCGACGGTAGGCCATGATCTTGCGGTAATGGTCGAAATTCAGAACTTCCATTTTTCCGGTCAGCAACCGGGTCTTCCTGGCCATAGCGATCATAGCACCCTCAAAATTATTGAGGAACCGGTACTTCAGATCCGGGTTATCTGCCAAACTCCACTGACGGCGGCAGTAGTGCGAACTCCAGCCGTTACCCTCTCTGGGGAAGTCGATCCATTCGGGATGGCCGAATTCGTTGCCCATAAAGGTCAGATAGCCTTCGCCGCCAAGACTCATTGTCACCAGGCGCAGCAGCTTATGCAGGGCAATGCCCCGGTCAATGACCATGGAATTGCTGTTGCAGCTCATGTTGTAATACATTTCGCTGTCACACAGCCGGAACATGATGGTTTTATCACCAACCAGCGCCTGGTCATGGGATTCGCAGTAGCCGATGACCTTTTCGTTTTTACGGCGGCTGGTCAGCTCCGCCCAGATGTGGCCAATATCCCACCACTCATCGGCGGTTTCCTTAATCAGCTTGATCCACATATCCGGCTCACCCATGGCAAGGCGGTAGTCAAAGCCGATGCCGCCGTCTTCCACAGGCAGACACAGACCGGGAATGGCAGAGGTATCCTCCGCAATGGTGATGGCATTGGGATTGACCTGCCGCACCATCTCGTTGGCAAGCTGCAGGTAGGTAATGGCCTCGATATCGGTGTTCATGGAGAAGTAGGAGGGATAACCGGTGAAGCTGACACCCAAACCGTGGTCATGGTACAGCATAGAGGTGACACCGTCAAACCGGAAGCCGTCAAAGTGATATTCCTCCTGCCAGAACTTCAGGTTGGACAGCAGGAAGTGGAGCACTTCGCTCTTTTCATAATTAAAGCACTTGGTGCCCCAGGCACTGTGATCGCCCTTGGGGCCGTCGTGGAAGAACTGGTACACGGTTCCGTCAAATTCACAGATACCCTCACGGGTGTTTTTTGAAGCATGGGAATGCACCACATCCAGAAGGACAGTAATCCCCAGCTTGTGGGCCTCATTGACCAGCGCCTTCAGTTCTTCCGGTGTACCGAAGCGGGAGGATGCCGCAAAGAGATTGGTTACCTGATAACCGAAGCTTGCGTAATAGGGATGCTCCATGATGGCCATGATCTGAATGGTGTTATAACCCAGCGCCTTGATTCTGGGCAGGACTTTGTCCTTGAATTCGGTGTAAGAACCAATCTTCGGCTCTTCCTGGGCCATACCGATATGGCACTCGTAGATATAGAGCGTCTTTTCCGGCTTAAAATTCTTATCGGTCCACACAAAAGGTGCGTCTGGCTCGTGGATCACCGCATCCCACTGTATGGTCTGCTTATCCTGCACCACATACTTTGCATACAGAGGAATGCGCTCCATTTCTATGCCGTTTCGAACCGTAATGGCCCGAACACGCTGCCCGTTTTGCAGAGAATTCACACCGGGGATGAACAGTTCAAATACACCGCCGTCTTTCCTCTCCATAGGATAGGCGTACCGATCCCAATGACAGAAGTCACCGGTCAGATACATCCGCTCGGCACCCGGCGCCCACTCCCGGTAGATCCAACCGTCATTTGTCTTATGGAAGCCATAGAACAGGTGGCCGTTGGCAAAGTCCGCCAGGGTCCTGCCGTCGCCTACCAGCTCCGCTTTTTTTCTGTAATAATTATTCATTCTCAGCTCGATATCACTGCGGTAGTCCAGCAGATTCGGGTCGTATTCATAAATCTTATAATCCATAGGAATCTCCTTTCCTTATGTGCAGATTCTCACACAGTAATTGTACCGCTTCCTGTTTCTTTCGTCAATCCCTTTCCGTTGGGCAAATATTGACATATGTTTTACTTGATTTTGGATAATTTGGAATATATAATACCCATATCCCAACTATAAGGAGGAGCCGTTATGGATATTAAGGGCCAACTGAAAGAAAAAGCAGAAGAGATCATTGAAAAGATCAAGGGTGACAAAGAGATTGCCGCAAAATTCCAGAAAGACCCCATTGCTACTGTAGAAAAGCTGCTGGGTATTGATCTGCCCGATGAGCAGCTCAAATCTGTGGTTGATTTCATCAAGGCAAAGATCGATCTGGATAAGATCGGCAACGCTCTGGGCGGCTTGAAGGGCCTGTTCGGTAAATAATAAGCAAAACGGGTGTGCATTGGAATTGCACACCCGTTTCTTTATATTCCGTTCTTTACCACTTCATAAATAATTCCTGCCAATTGCGTATAACCCTTGTCCGTTAAATGAACACCGTCATTGTAATATGTCGGATCATCCATATCCGATAATGTGTCAATCAAAGGGATTTTATAGAAGTCTGCCAGTTCTTCTTGTATCTTTCTAATTTTCTTTAAATTTTCGGTAAAGTGGTAGACATAGTCAAAAGACAAATATTCCCCGGCGACTCTTTTCATAGCCGATGTTTTGCCTAAAAACAGTTTTGGCTTAGAGGGAAGGTTCATAAATCCTTCGAGGATTTTACTAAGGGTCTTTTCATACAGCGAAAGATAGTATTCTGATATTGCTCCGCCGTTTATTGTGTTAAAACTGTGTGTTGGGTTACCATCATTCATTCCCAACATCAGTACAACGATATCTGGATCTGATGCCATCGCTGACGTATACTCTTCGGATTTTAAATAAGGTCCGTAGGGGCGTTCCTCGTGCCAATCATAGTCCGCAATCACTGTTGCGCCGCTTCTGCCGAAATTCTCAACGGCACAGCCTGCTCCCAACAGCTTCTGCATCACAGCAGGATAGCTGTTTTCCGGTGCTGTTGCCAAAAGGCCAAAAGTAATACTGTCTCCACAGCAGGCTATTTTGATCTTTTTCATTGAGAAATCACGTCCTTTTGATAAACTTCTCATTACATTTTGGGCAGGTAATGGCAATTTTTCCTTTTCCCTTCGGCACGCGAACCGGCTGACGGCACCGGGGACATTCAAAATACCGGTGTTCCTTGTCTTTGATCCGGTCCAGCAGCATCAAATATTTCCGGTTTTCCTGGTAGCGCTTATACGTGTTGCGGGAAAAAGCACGGAAAATAGCCAAAAACATAAGCCCATAGGACAGCACTGTCATAATCATTTTTACCGTAGGAAACGGTATGAATATTTCCGCAATGCAAACAACCACACCGGCTACTAATATCGTTGTATTCAATTTATCGGTTCCGTAGCGGCCCTCCATAAATCTTGCAAAGCCTGTCCGCAACCGTGCGAAAAATTGACGCAGCCAATTTCCAAATCCGTTCATTCCATAATCACCTTGTCATAATGATATAGCTTATTATATTACAAAACAAACAGATTTCAACCATGCCGTCATATTTTTAACGGATTGTTCACATGGGCGGCAGAAACGCTGCTGTAAATGATCGTTTATGCGGGCAGTGCCCGCAGCCAATTCGTGCATGGTGCGGTGCTTTTCGTCACTTCCCTGTGCCCGCTCGGTGTCGTTTTTGCGGCAATTGTCGATAGAATTCGTAGGGGCGACCATTGGTCGCCCCCCCACAATTGCACAGCAATTGTGGGATTTCCGCAGAAAATCAAATCGTTATCGCCTTTGGCGATGTGATTTTGCTTGCAAAATCCCCGGGCGGCTGATAGCCGCCCCTACAAGCACCATCGATAGTTGGTGCGCTAAACGGTCATTTAGCATTACACAGAAAGAACAGAGCTGACGCAAATACGCGTCAGCTCTGTTTTATTTATTCTTCGTCGTACCTGTTTGGTACCGCTGTCACAACCGGTGTACCGTCCCGGTTCAGCAAGGGGGTCAAGCCGCCTGCGTAGCCGGATGCGTGAAACAGATAATTGACACCCGTTTCCTTATCTACCCAGATTTCATTAGAGCCAAACGCTCCGTCGGAGTAGACTTTAATAAACCGCTTTTCGTTTGCCATGTATGTTCTCCTTAAGGCCGGTAGTTTGTCTGATATCCGGGATTTTCCCCGGGGCGATAGGCGTTTGGATATTCAATATCCGTCTGAATATCCAATATGATCTTTTGGATTCTCTCATAGACATCCTGCGGGTTTTCCAAACTTTCAAGAGAAGGGCCTCTTTGCTGTTTATTGTTATAATGGATCATGCCGCTGTCAAATACAATATCACCGGTGTGGAAAAGCTTTCCAAGTAAACCAATACGCATTTGGGCATTTTTCAAATCTTTATAAAACAAAGATGTTTCATTTACCGCAAAAAAACCGCCCTGGATGATAATACGCCGGTTGGTCACATAATACATAGTATTCCGCCACCGTTTGCCGGCGCTAAGGGTACTGCCCAACCAGATCCACACCGGCGCAAGATGCAGCAGTATAAACGGTATCAAAAACCAGGGGCCGTCACCGCTAAAGGCCGCCGCAACGAAAGCAGAGTCAAAGCACAACCAAACAATTGCGATGGGCAACATAGGAAGCGATTTACCGGCAATAAATGCGCTGCGCTTTGGCTTGCCTCGCCACAATACGGCTTCACCTGCAGCCAGCGCAGGATTGCGCTGGCTGTATTCGAAATCTTCATGCATAGCGGATTACTCCTTGACACCCTCCACAACACCGTTGGCCATACCTACCAGACCCTGCATTTCGCTGGGAATAATGATCTTGGTAGCCTTGCCGTCAGCGATCTTCTGCATGGCTTCGATTGCCTTCAGCTTGATGACCTGGTCGTTGGGTGCCTTTTCATTCAGCAGCTCCAGAGAATCTGCCATAGCTTTCTGGACGGACAGGATGGCCTGTGCTTCACCGTCAGCCTTCAGAATGGCAGCCTGCTTTTCAGCCTCTGCACGGAGAATGGCGGCTTCCTTTTCGGCGCTTGCCTGCAGGATGGCGGCTTCCTTCTCACCTTCCGCGATCAGAATGGCGGACTTCTTCTGGCCTTCGGCCTGCAGGATGGCCTGACGGCGGTCACGCTCAGCCTTCATCTGCTTTTCCATGGAGCTCTGGATATCAGCGGGGGGCAGAATGTTCTTCAGCTCCACGCGGTTGACCTTAATGCCCCAGGGGTCGGTGGCTTCGTCCAGAATGGCGCGCATCTTGGTATTGACCACGTCACGGGAAGTCAGAGTCTGGTCCAGCTCCAGATCGCCGATGATGTTACGCAGAGTGGTAGCGGTCAGCGTTTCCATAGCGGCCATGGGCTGCTCAACACCGTAAGCATACAGCTTGGGGTCGGTGATCTGGAAATACACAACGGTATCGATCTGCATGGTAACGTTATCCTTGGTAATAACCGGCTGAGGCGGATAGTCCAAAACCTGCTCCTTCAGGGAAACGCGGCGGGCGATGCGGTCAATGAAAGGCACTTTAAAGTGCAGGCCAACACCCTGTACGGCCTGGAACGCACCCAAACGCTCAATGACGTATGCACGGGACTGCTGAACCACAAAAATGTTGGAAATGATGATAATCAACGCGATTACGATCAATGCTCCGATAAACCAACCCATAATAATACCTCCGTTAATTTATTGAATATTTGCAGGAACTTCTTCCAGGGATACAAATGCTTTGACACCTTCAATGCTGTCCACTTTTACAAGAGAACCTTTTGGAATTGCTTTGCCGGATGTAGAGCGGGCTGTCCATTCCATGGATCCCAGCTTCACCTGGCCGGTAGCGGCAATGTTGTCAATGTCTGCCGTCACATAACCTTCCGAACCGACGATCGCGTCAATATTGGTTTTTGACAGTTTCGGATTCAGAAACTTTTTAATGAACGGCCAGAGCAGTGCCACCATTGCGCAGGCAACCACCAGAAACAGCAGTACCTGCAGCCAAACCGCAGCTTTCAGATAAGCGGCGATCATCGCCACAAAAGAACCTGCCGCAAACCAGATGCTTACCAGATGGATCGGGCAGGCCGCCTCCACCACAAGAAACACCAGCAGCAAAACAAACCAAACGATAGCAGCTATATTCATTTTGTTTCCTCCTTCCGTCTGCCATTGGTTTATGGGTATAGGATAACAGAAAACACTACATCCGTCAATTGACTGATTCAACAAATCACTATTGTTTTTATTTCAAAAATAACAAAAACTATTCATATTCATGGAAAAACAGGATTATATTACTTAAAATTGTAAAGAAAAACAGAAGTTGTTCTTTTTTTCCGATATTTATAGCTATTAAACTATTATATATGGTCATATGACCATATTGTTTTTTATCCGCTCTTTCTTTTTCTTTTCTCATTATTTGTATTTTTCCGAAGATTCTTCCTTTGAATATCCCGTTTTTTGTTGATTTTTTTCTGTAAAAACAAAAGAAATGAATGAATTTTCTGTATCATTTTTTTGTGCAGTTTTTTTACAAAACCTGTTGCGTCAAAAGAAAAGCTGATGTATAATTAAACTGTAAAAATATGGGCGAATGCCCGATAATAATTGGAGGAATGTCATCATGTTCAATGCAATGATCGAAACTCTGAAGGCCAATCCCCGCAAGATCGTCTTCACCGAAGGCCATGACGCCCGTATTCTGGAAGCTACCGCTCGCCTGGTCGAAGGCGGTTTCCTGACCCCCGTTCTGGTGGGCAATGTTGAGGAAGTTAAGGCCAACGCTGCCAAGGGCGGCTTCAATATTGAAGGCGTTGAGATCCTGGATCCCGCTACCTACGAGGGTATGGATGCCATGGTTGAAAAGATGGTTGAGCTGCGTAAGGGTAAGATGTCCGCTGAAGAGTGCAAAGCTGCTCTGGCTAAGGGCAACTACTTCGGCACCATGCTGGTAAAGATGGGTTACGCTGACGCTCTGCTGGGCGGCGCTACATACTCTACCGCTGATACCGTCCGTCCCGCTCTGCAGATCGTTAAGACCAAGAAGGGCAGTCATCTGGTCTCTTCCTGCTTCATTATGATTCGCGGCGAAGAGAAGCTGGCCATGGGCGACTGCGCTATCAATCTGAGCTACGAAGACACCCTGGACAAGGAAGGCAATGTTGTTCTGTCCGCCGCTCAGAAGCTGGCAGAAGTTGCTATCGAGACCGCTAACACCGCTAAGATCTTCGGCATTGACCCCAAGGTCGCTATGCTGAGCTTCTCCACCAACGGTTCCGGAAAGGGCGGCACCGTGAAGCTGTCCAACGAAGCTACCAAGGTTGCTAAGGAAATGGCTCCCGATTTGGCTATCGACGGTGAAATGCAGTTCGACGCAGCCGTTGCTCCCGAAGTCGGCCAGCTGAAGTTCCCCGGCTCCCCCGTTGCAGGCTACGCCAACACCTTCATCTTCCCCACCATCGAGGCCGGCAACATCAAGTCGGATCGTAGCCATGTCGTTCTGTGAGCCAAGGAGTTGCTGCTTGCTGTTGTCTTCCTAAGACCGCTTGGCCTCCGACTTGTTACCCTGTCCGCTGCACAGAAGCTGGCTGAGGTGGCTATCGAGACTGCCAACACCGCTAAGGTCTTCGGCATCGATCCCAAGGTCGCTATGCTGAGCTTCTCCACCAACGGTTCCGGCAAG
>JAZURG010000168.1:0-10449 GCA_045606145.1 Faecousia sp. | reverse complement strand
TGGGGGGAAGCTGTCAAAAATCTTTGATTTTTGACTGATGAGGGGTCGAAAAGCAGCCACACCCCTCATCCGTCTGCCCTTCGGGCAGCCACCTTCCCCCGAGGGGGAAGGCTTTGGATGCTGCGCTAAACGATCATTTACCGTAGTGCCGCCGGGTAGTAAACAGCCGCACCCTGTATAACCGGGGTGCGGCCTTTGCTTAGCAATAAAAATCCTTGATCTTCTTGGCGCGGCTGGGGTGGCGCAGCTTGCGGATGGCCTTGTTTTCGATCTGGCGGATACGTTCACGGGTAACGCCGAAGATCTGGCCCACCTCTTCCAGAGTGTGGGTACGGCCGTCGTACATACCGAAGCGCATACGCAGAACGTCTGCTTCACGCTCGGTCAGGGTATCCAGAATTTCCTTCAGTGCCTCGGCAAGCAAAGCGTTGGAGGTGGCATCAGCAGGACCGGGCGTCCGCTCGTCTTCCACGAAGGAGCCGATGGAGGTATCTTCCTCGTCGCCCACAGGGGTATCCAGAGACAAAGTATCGGCTGCGGTGCGGTTTGCCTCAATGATCTTCTCAACAGGCAGGTTCAGCTCCTTGGCGATCTCCTCCACGGTAGGCTCACGGCCCAGCTCCTGCACCAGCTTACGGTTGCAGCGGGTCGCCTTGTTGATGACCTCCACCATATGCACCGGCACACGAATGGTTCGTGCCTGATCGGCGATGGCACGGGTAATGGCCTGCCGGATCCACCAGGTAGCATATGTAGAGAACTTGTTTCCCTTTGTCCAGTCAAATTTATCAACGGCACGGATAAGGCCAGTGTTGCCCTCCTGGATCAGATCCAGAATGTGCAGGCCGCGGCCGGAATATTTCTTTGCGATGGAGACCACCAGACGCAGGTTGGCTTCTGTCAGCTTGTTCTTGGCCGCCTGGTCACCCTCGGAGATGCGCTTTGCCAGCTCCACTTCTTCGTCGGCGCTGAGCAGCTTGATCTGGCCGATCTCCTTCAGGTACATACGCACCGGGTCATCCAGATTGTACTCCGCAGCCAGATCCACCGGATCCACCAGATCTTCCTCTTCCATGCCGGAAAGATCCACATCGTCATCCAGAACATCGTCCAGCACCAGATCCACATCGTCTTCCAGCTCCAGCTCAGCGCTGATGATCTGGATATTCATGGCCTCAAAGCGGTCGTAGACCTCTTCGATCTTTTCCGGAGTCAGATCTGTCTTTTCCAGAATGTTGTTGAGATCGGAGGCCCGGATCATGCCGTCCTTGCGGCCCTGAGCGATGAGGCTCTGGAGCGCTGCCTGGGTATCTTCGGCAGGCCGGTTGGTTTTCTTTGTTGTACTCATATTGTTAACTCCCTTGTTTGTCTGGTCGTTTTTCTTTCATGCCGTTAGACTATATATCGATTTTTCACCTTTGACAAGAGGTTTTGACGGAAAATTTTTCATTTTTTGCAGCTTTGGGCGGTTTTTGTCGCTCCTACGCAGAAGTTTACCCTGTATTTCATGAAAACATACGGTTTACTTTTTCATGTAAATTCTGTATAATAAGAAAATCGATAAAAATACCTTTTTTGAGGTGCCGTATATGACCGACCTTTCGAAGATCCGTAATTTTTCTATCATTGCCCATATCGACCACGGCAAGTCCACCCTGGCAGACCGTCTGCTGGAAGAATGCAATGCCATTGAGCAGCGCCACCGTGCCGAGCAGATCCTGGACTCCATGGAGCTGGAGCAGGAGCGGGGCATTACCATCAAGGCGACCGCCGCCACGCTGACCTACACCGCCGATGACGGGGAGACCTGTGCCCTGAACCTCATCGACACCCCGGGCCACGTGGACTTTAACTACGAAGTTTCCCGCTCCCTTGCCGCCTGCGAAGGTGCCATTCTGGTGGTGGACGCTTCCCAGCGTGTGGAAGCACAGACTCTGGCCAACACCTATCTGGCCATTGATGCCGGCTTGGAAGTGCTGCCAGTCATCAACAAGATCGACCTGCCCTCTGCCCGGCCCGCCGAGGTCAAAGCCGAGGTGGAGGATATCATCGGCATCCCCGCGGAGGATTCCCCCGAGATCTCCGCCAAGAACGGCATCAACATTCACTCCGTTCTGGAAATGATCGTTAAAGACGTTCCCGCCCCCAGCGGCGACCGGAACGCGCCATTGCAGGCGCTGATTTTTGACAGCGTCTATGACAGCTACCGGGGTGTCATCGTCTATGTCCGGGTCAAGGAAGGCACTGTCCGTCCCGGTCAGGATATTAAAATGATGGCCACCGGCGCAGCCTATAAAGTAGTAGAGGTCGGCACCATGAGTCCGGGTGGCCTGCAGCCCCGGGACGCACTGGGCGCAGGCGAGGTCGGTTACATCACCGCCTCCATTAAGACCGTTGCCGATACCCAGGTGGGCGACACCGTCACCACCGTGGAAGACGGCGCACCCGAACCGCTGCCCGGCTACCGCCCCGTACAGCCTATGGTCTTCTCCGGTGTGTACCCCGCCGACGGTGCCAAGTATCAGGATTTAAGAGAAGCGCTGGAAAAGCTGAAGCTCAACGATGCTTCCTTTGCCTACGAGCTGGAAAGCTCCATCGCCCTTGGCTTTGGCTTCCGCTGCGGCTTTTTAGGGTTGCTGCACATGGAGATCATTCAGGAGCGGCTGGAACGGGAATACAATCTGGATCTGATCACCACCGCTCCCAACGTTGTCTACCGCATCACCAAGAACAACGGCGAGGTGCTGATGGTCTACACCCCGCTGGATTACCCCGACCCCATGGAGATCCAGTTGGCCGAAGAACCCTTCGCCAAGGTCAATCTCATCGCCCCGCAGGAGTATGTGGGCAACATCATGGAGCTGGCCCAGCAGCGCCGTGGTGAGTTCAAGGACATGGTCTATCTGGATGCCAACCGTGTGGAGCTGCACTACGACATGCCCTTAAACGAGATCATTTACGACTTCTTTGACGCGCTGAAATCCCGTACCCGTGGCTACGGCTCACTGGACTACGAGCTGATCGGCTACCGGCCCAGTAAGCTGGTCAAGCTGGATATCCTCCTGAACGGCGATATCGTGGACGCGCTGAGCTTCATCCTCTTTGCGGACAATGCCTATCCCCGGGCCAGAAAGATCTGCGAAAAGCTGAAGGAGAATATCCCGAGAGCCCAGTTCGAGATTCCCGTGCAGGCAGCCATCGGCGGCAAGATCATCGCCCGGGAGACCATCAAGGCTCTGCGTAAGGACGTGCTGGCCAAGTGCTACGGCGGTGATATCACCCGTAAGAAGAAGCTGCTGGAAAAGCAGAAGGAAGGCAAGAAGCGTATGCGTACCTTTGGTACTGTTTCCGTGCCCAGCGAGGCATTTATGGCAGTACTGAAACTGGATGAGGACTAAACTATGCCACTGTTTACAAGAAAAGACAAACAGCCCTTGGGCATCTATATCCATGTGCCCTTTTGCCGCAGCAAGTGCCAATACTGCGACTTTTACTCTCTGACCACCAAAGATGACAAGCTGATGGACAGCTATCTGGATGCCATGACCCGCCACATCAAGGAAAGCGGCGCTCTGGCTCCCAACCACAAGGTAGATACCATCTACTTCGGCGGCGGTACACCCAGCTTTTTCGGTGAAGACGGCATGGCCACCATTCTCACCGCCATCCGCCGTTACTTTGATGTAGCGGGTGACGCGGAGATCACCTTTGAAGCCAACCCCGACTCCGTCAATGACAAGCTGTTGCGCCGTCTCCGGGCGGAAGGCTTCAACCGGGTCAGTTTGGGTATCCAGACCGATGACGATGCCATTTTGCAGAAGATCGGCCGTCCCCATAACTATGCCCAGGCTGTCACCGCCGTAGAGCGGATCCGCCGTGCCGGCTATAAGAATATTTCCGTCGATCTAATGTACGGTCTGCCGGGCCAGACCATGGACGGCTGGGAGCAGACCCTGCGCCGGGTGCTGACGCTGACCCCGGAACACATCAGCTGCTACGGCTTGAAGGTCGAGGAGAGGACACCCCTGTATGATTATAAGGATGCCTGCAACCTGCCCGACGATGACACCCAGGCCGACATGTATCTGACCGCTGTGGAAATTCTCAAGGGCAAAGGCTACCGCCAGTATGAGATCTCCAATTTTGCCCGGAAAGGCATGATCTCCAAGCACAACTGGAAGTACTGGACCGGCGGCGAATATCTGGGCTTTGGCCCCGATGCCAGCTCCGACTTCGGCGGTAAACGGTTTACCATCGTTCGGGACCTGCTGGCCTATATCGACGGCATCAAGCATGGCGGACAGGTGATCTCCGAGCTGCAGGAGATCCCCAGACGGGAGCGGGCAGGCGAATTTATCATGACCCGTCTGCGTACCGCTGCCGGTATTGATCCGCAGGAATACGAGAAAAAGTTTCTGCTGCCCTTCGCCCCTCTGGAAGCGGCGCTGGAGCGCTGCGCCCAGCAGCGGCTGGCAGCCAAAACCAGTGAAGGCATCTGGCACCTGACCCCGGAAGGTTTTCTGGTGTCCAACAGTATTTTGTCCGATCTGCTGCTGGTCCAGGACAAATCCATCCCCCTGGCAAGAAAATGACCGCAAAAGCCGGCTGTTCCACGGAACAGCCGGCTTCGTAATTTTAATAAAGCATCGTTTTCTGTAAATGATCGTTTATCTGAGTAGAAACCTAAAACGCATGTCATTCTGAGCGACCGAAGGGAGTCGAAGAATCCGTTCTCCTAAAGAAAAATTCCGTAATCACAGCGTTTTAAGGATGCGGATCCGTTTGCGGTGCCCGGCAGAAGCGTCGTCTGCCGAAGCAGACTCGCTTCTTGCCGACCGCGGCACACGCTGCGCCTTCCCTTTATCCGCCCCCGGCGGCGGTCAGGCTCGCGGCCTTCGACTCGCGTTGCTCGCTCAGGATGACACGGTAATTTGGCATTTGCTGCGTTAAACGATGACTTTCCATAAAAAGGTCCTATATTTTATAGATACACCGTATATCCAATTACAACATTTTTCCTTATTATGTGTTAAAACATTTAATAACACAATGATTCGGGAGGACACTATGGATATATCAAAAGAAATTTCTGCTTTCTGCTACAATGTACAATATATTCGCAAAAAATACTTTCTATCGGTAAAATCCTTGGCCATGCTGCTTGATATTTGTGAGGAAGATCTGTTGCAGATCGAGAGTGGCCTTATACCGCAGCACATAACCGTGCAAATACTTTACCGTTTGCACAATATATTTGACATGTCAATAGATGATTTTTTCACAGAACCGGTTTAGATTCTATACAGCCGTTTGCCGTTTTCGTAGGTGGCGGCATGGACTTCCTCCAGGGAAATCCCTCTGATCTGCGCCAGCTTTTCCGCCATCCGGTACAAATAGCCGGGATGGTTGCGTTTTCCCCGGAAGGGTTCGGGGGCCATAAAGGGGCAATCCGTTTCCAAAACGATTCTGTCTAACGGAATCGATGCGGCGGTCTCCAGGGCCTTGCGGGCATTTTTGAAGGTCAGCACGCCTGTAAAGCCAATGTACCAGCCCATGTTCACCAGCTGCCGGGCCATCTCCGCGGAGCCGGAGTAGCAGTGAAACACGCCCTTGACCTTTGGAAATTCCTTAACAATGGCTAAACCGTCGTTGTGAGCGTCCCGCTCATGGACGATCACCGGCAGATCCAGCTCCTGAGCCAGCGCCATCTGCATCCGGAAGGCCTTCTGCTGGATATCCCGTGGAATATCCTCATAATAATAGTCCAGACCGATCTCACCGATGGCCTTGACCTTGCCGGATAGTTTACATAACTTTCTGTATTCTTCCAATACTTCCTCGTTCACTTCGCTGGCAGAATCCGGATGAGAGCCAACGGAAGCATAGAGCCAGGGGTATTTTTCCGCCATGGCCACGATATCCCGGGAGGATTCCAAAGAGCATCCCGCGTTCATCACAAGGCCGACCCCGGCATCCGCGAAGCTTTCCATCAGCGCTTCCCGGTCCGGGTCAAAGGCCGGGTCGTTCAAATGGGCATGAGTATCAAAGAGCATATTCTCTCTCCTTTTCTATCACGGCCACCAGACAGCCGTCGATGATCGTCACTCTGGGGTCATCCAGAGAAAAATCCGTATGGTTGGGATAGCCTTGCAGGCCGGTGCCATCACATTTGGCCTGTGCCTCCTTCAGCACCCAGAAGGTCAGAAGCGCTGTCCGTTTATCTGCCGCCCCTTCGTATTGGGCAAGCTCCCCGGGCGACAGGATCTTCCTTGCCAGATTCAAGGAGATATCCCGCTCCATTTCCTCCGCGTCGATGCCAATGGGTCTGTTTGACAGGGCGCAGAACACATGGCGCTTTGTGTGGGAAATGGAAAAATGCAGACCGCCGGTTTGAAAATACGGCTTTCCCCGGTCTTCCACCAGAAGCTCCGGCATCGGCGCGCCGGTGAGCCGCTCCACCATTTCCCGTAAAAGGGTCCTGCCCGCGGCATGACCCGCTTTCGCTTCGATCACCCTGTATTCCAGCGCCAGCATCACAGCACCTTGCCGCCGTTGACGGTGAGCCGGAATTTATAACCCAGCATTTCCGCCGCGCCCCGGCACATAAGCATCCGGTTCAGGAAAATATCGAAATATTCGTACATGGTGCAGATGGTTTCGTCCACCTGCAGATTCAGGGCAATGATTTCGTCTTCTGTATTGACCTTCAGGGTCGAGCCGGTGACCGCGTGGTTTACCCGGTCGTGAATGTCAAATTTCGCCGCGTCCTTGGTGCGGACCCGGTTGCGGCGGACATCGGTTTTATCCGCCAGAATCAGCGCCGCGGAGATGGGATCCATGGAGTTGCCGGTGGATTCGTCATGCTGGCCGATGGCGGCAATGACGGCGATCCGGTCCGCCAGGGGCATATCGGTGTGCTTTAAAATATCGTTGGCAAGGAGCGCGCCCAGCTCCGCGTGGTGGGTGCGGTTGATGGCGTTGCCGATATCGTGCATAAAACCGGCGATCTTTGCCAGCTCCTGGGTGTGCTCATCAAAGCCCAGCTTACGCAGAATATAGGCGGCACGCTCCGCCACCAGCAGGCAGTGTGCCTCCGAGTGGTCCGTAAAGCCCAGAACACCCAGATTCTGGTTGCCCCGTTCCAGCAGGGCGCAAACTTCTTCGTTGTTTCTGATCTCTTGATAGGTCATGTTATTTCTCCTTTAGGGTCTTTGCTGCTATTATAAACAAAAAATCTCCCTTGCGCAATAGTCTTGTAAACGATCCGTTATGGTGGCATGGGATTTGGGTTTTATTCAAATATTAAGAACTATCTGTTTGATTTCCGTTGCGATGGGGCAATACTTGTGTTATAATAACGGAAATCACTTCTGGAGGAAGCTATGCTGAAAAAATACCTGATCGCCTTTCTGGTGTCTATGGTACCGTTGATCGAGCTGCGGGGCGGTGTGCCCTATGCGGTGCTGATGGGTCTGGACTACTGGACAGCGCTGGTCGTTTGTGCCATCGGCAATATGCTGCCTGTCCCCATAATCTATTTCTTCGCCCGGAAGGTTTTGATATGGGGTAAGGATAAAAAATACATCGGAAAATTTTTCACGTTCTGCATTGAAAAAGGCCAGCGGGGCGGGCAGAAGTTATCTGCCAGGGCAGGCCGGGGCGGACTGTTTGTGGCGCTTATGCTGTTTGTGGGAATCCCCCTGCCGGGTACCGGCGCATGGACAGGTACGCTGGCGGCATCCTTTTTGAACATGGGCATCAAATCCACGACCGTGGCTGTTTCGCTGGGCGTTGTCATTGCCGGTATTATTATGGGCGTGGTCAGTATGACCGGCGTGCATGTATTCGGACTTTAATTTTTGGAGGTAACCAATATGTCTAACTGTCTGTTTTGCAAGATCATTGCCGGGGAGATCCCCTCTACCAAGGTCTACGAGGACGATACCATTCTGGCATTTCGGGATATCGCTCCCCAGGCACCTACCCATGTGCTGGTAGTTCCCAAGTGCCACATTGCTGATACCGACGGCATCACCGCTGAAAACAGTGCGGTCATTGCCCACATTTTCACGGTCATCCCCCAGATCGCCAAAGCCGAAGGTCTGGAAAACGGCTACCGTGTGGTCACCAACTGCGGCGCGGATTCCGGTCAGACCGTACCCCACCTGCATTTTCACATTCTGGGCGGCAAGCAAATGGAACTGAAAATGGCTTGACAACGGAAAAATTTGTGCTAATATAAATCCAGATCGCAAAACAAATCCATCTTCGGGGTGCCGGACGCTTCCGGCTGAGATTGGGCAGAGATCCGTGCCTTGACCCGCGAACCTGATACGGTCAGTACCGTCGTAGGAAAAGATGCACTGTAAGATAGAATTATCGCATTGCAGCTCTTGACGGACTTGCAATGCGATACTTTTATTTAGGCAACCGTCGAAAACCTCTTTTTGGCAGAACGCCGGGTCTTTTTCCCCAAGGAAAAATCCCTCGCAGTCTGCACAAAAAGCCGTTTTCTCCGCTTGCCACAGGAGGAATTTTTGTGAATCTGAAAACCAAACGAATTACCGAAAGCGCGATGCTCCTGGCTGTGGCCATTGTGTTGGAACTGGTCTCCAAGATGTTTATTCCCGAAATGCCCTTTGGTGGGCAGATCACACTGGTCAGTATGCTGCCCGTGGTGCTGATCTCCTACCGGCATGGTGTGAAATGGGGTTTGGTAGCGGGTCTTACCTACGCACTGTTGGAAATGGCCATTGGCGCCAAAACTGTCGCTGCGGCTTTCCAACCCGGTTACTTCGGTGACGGCGTGATGCTGCTGAATGCTTTTATCATGTGCGTTCTGGACTATTTGGTGGCGTTTACCGTGTTGGGCTTGGGCGGTATATTCCGCAACAGGATCGAAAGACCCGGTACCGCACTGCTGGCAGGTTCCGCTGTAGCGCTGGGCGCCCGGTATCTTGCCCACATTGCTTCCGGCTACATTCTCTTCGCCGGTTGGGCAGAGTGGTTCTTTACCCAGGATGGCTTCCCCGCTTGGGGCGCTGCGCTGGTTGCCGGCTTAAGCCCCGAGGCACTGGGCCTTACCTACAGCGTGGTCTACAACGGCTTTTATATGATCCCGGAGATCATTTTGACCATGTTCGCGTCTGTACTGCTGTCACGTATCCCCGGTATCGTCAAGAAAGTAAGCTAAAAACAAAGCCCTGCCGAAAAGGCAGGGCTTTTGTTTACTGTTCAGTCTTAAATACCGCTATGCCGGGAGCGTTCTGGGCAAGGCCGTGAGCTTTGTAAAGGATCTCAGCTACCTGCGCGCGGGTCAACGCGCCATCGGCAGTGAGCATCAGGCCGTTTTCATTCATAACAGCCAATGCTGTGTCGGTATAGGTAGCGGTTTCGTCCGCTTCGGACTTTTGCTGGCGGCTCAGGTCCAGTGCGTTCTGCAACATCACCGCGGCTTCCGCGCCTGTGATGGGCAGATTGCCGTCAAATTCCCCGGGCAGGTTTGCCACAAGACCGGAACGCATTGCCGCTGCCAGATAAGGCTTCAGCCACAGAGGCGCGTCCTTGGCCATTTCGGGATAAGCGGTCTGCTCAGAAAGGGGGATCTCCAGCATCTGCATGACCATTGCCAGGAACTGTCCCTGGCTGACGGCCTTTTCCGGCTGGAAGCACTGGCTGTGGCCCATCTGCTCCCCCACGAACAGACCGGTGTTGCGCAGCCATTCCGCCTCAAACCGGCAGTCCAGACCTACAGTGTCCGTGTACTGCTGAGACTCGGTAGGCTTCAGGATCTGAATGGTTACGGTAGCTTCCCGGGATACCTTTCCGGCAGGATCGGTAGCGGTGTAGGTGAAAGAGTCCACACCAACCTTATTCTTCTTGGGCGTATAGACGAAGCTGCCGTCCTCTTTGATCTCTACCGTACCACGCTTCGGTTGGCGAATAACACTGAAGGTCATGGATTGACCCTCGGGATCGGTAACTTTCAATACCCCCTCGTTAGGCAGGTTTTTATAGGTTTCTACTGTAAAATCTTCCGCAACAGGAGCCTTGTCTTCCTTGCCCCGGATGGCGATGGTCATGGATGCGGATTTTTCCACCCGGTTTTCATAGATGGGGAGATAGGTGACTACCGCGTCCGCGTCTTCCTCTGTACGGACGGGGGCAAAGGTCATCAGTGCCAGCTGATCCGCTGTTAGGATGTCTCCCGGCAGAACGATGCGCTGCCCCAGCAGTACCGCACCGGTTTCGGCATTGGGGATTCCGGTGATGCAGATGCCGACCAGAGGTTCTTCCTCTGCAAAATCATCGGATGAGAAGCAGTAGACTGCGTCACAGTCCACTTCGGCAGCCAACGCGGGCATAGCGCTGAGGATCAGGCACAGCGCCGCCGCAAGGCAAACAATACGCTTTCGGAACATACTATAACCTCCTATATTTCATGTCCGC
>JAZURG010000167.1:0-2840 GCA_045606145.1 Faecousia sp. | reverse complement strand
GCTTTCAAGGAAAATAAACGGGCGCGCCGCTTCTATGAAAAGCACGGTTTCCGCTGGGATGGCAGTGAGCGTGTCAGCGAGTTTGACGGGGCGTTGGAAGTGCGGTATGTGAAGGGATAACACGATGAAGAAACTAGTTTTTCTGCTTCTGGCGGCGATGCTTCTGACTGCCTGTGGGCAAGATAAAGAAAACGACCAGGGGGCGGTATATGTGAACATCACGGCAGAGGAAGCCAAGGAAATCATGGACAGCGAGGAAGGCTATATTATTCTCGATGTGCGGACACAGGAAGAATATGACGAAGGTCACATCCCCGGTGCTATTGTGATATCCCATGAGGAAATCGCAGAAAAGGCAGAGGGAGTGCTGACGGACAAGGATCAGTTGATTCTCGTATACTGCCGCAGCGGGCAGCGCAGTAAACTGGCGGCGGAAGCTTTGGTGGAACTGGGCTATACCAACATCAAGGAATTCGGCGGTATCATCGATTGGCCTTACGAGGTGGAATAATGGAAATTCGGCTGGCAGACAGTAAAGATAAGCAGAAAATCATAAAGTATGACAATCACATCCACCACAATAAGGTGGGCGAATGTATCTGGAATCAGCTTGTGTATGTTCTGTGCGATGAAAAGAAAATCGTCGGTGTTTTGCGGTATAGCTTATTCTGGCAATCCATTCCGTTCCTTGATTTGCTATACATTGACGAGGATTATCGTGGGAAAGGCTATGGCAGACAGATGATGGAGTATTGGGAATCTGTTATGCGGAGGATGAAATACAAATATGTGATGCTCTCCACACAGGAAGATGAAACCGCAAAGTATTTCTATGAGAAGCTTGGCTACCGGCGGATCGGTGTATTTCTGCCCCCGGAACAGGATGCGGATGAAATTATGTATCTGAAAATGCTGGAATGAGGATGGTAAATGGATCACTATAAATCTTGGTCAGGGCTTAACAAGTGGCTCTGTGAATGCCTGTGCGAGGAACTGAACGGCAGAATTACATATTTTCTGACCCGGTATCATAAAGTGCATGACGCCTATGGCAGAGCGGCAATCTTGCTGGACGGTAAGGAACTGGTGCGCTTTTCCTGGATTGAGCAGTACAGACAGGAGCAGCAAGTTTCTGCAAAATATGCCGAGGATGGAAGCAAGGGCTGGTTTGCACTTTATGATGAGATGAAACCAACTTGGGATGAAACCTGCGCCTATTGCGAATGGGACTTCCTGCGTGCAGTTTTGGAGTTCCGCAATCTATCCATTCAGGATGCGCTGAATTCTGAGGACTATATCATCAAGATCCTTGCGATTCTGGATAAGCGTGTCGGCAAAAGAACATTGCAGAAGATCAAACAGGCTGAGGAATATAGGCAGTATCCGGAGTGGGCACAGCAGTTCTATGAATTGCGGCTCAACGAAAGTCTGTAAAGAAAGGCGGTATGGTTATGCTGCACAATGCGAAAAACGGCACATTGAAGATCGGTGACACGACCATGGACTACATCCGTTTCGGTACCGGCGAGAGAATTCTTGTGATGCTGCCCGGACTGGGGGATGGCCTGCGCTCCATGAAAGGCACGGCTCTGCCTATGGCATTTATGTACCGGGAGTTTGCGAGGAATTTCACGGTTTATGCCTTCAGCAGGAAGAATGCGCTGCCCGAGAGCTATACCACCCGTGATATGGCGCGAGATCAGGCTGAAGCCATGGAGCAGCTGGGCATTCAGAAAGCAGACATCTTCGGCGTTTCTATGGGCGGAATGATCGCCCAGTACCTTGCCATCGACTTCCCGGAAAAAGTGGGTAAGTTAATTCTGACCGTCACATCCGCTAGGACGAATCCAATTTTGGAAAAATCCATCGAAGAATGGGTGTCCTGCGCCAAGCGTGGAGACCATACCGCACTGATGGACAGCAACCTGCTGCGAATCTATTCGGAGGGATACTACCGCAAGAATAAATGGATGGTTCCAATTATGGGCAAGCTGACGAAGCCAAAGTCCTATGACCGGTTCTATGTCCAAGCGGATGCCTGCCTGACCCATGATTCCTACGAAAGCCTGCATCAGATCCAGGCACTAACGCTGGTGATCGGCGGCGAAAAAGATATCTCCCTGGGCGGCGATGCCTCCAGAGAAATTGCCGCAAAAATCCCCAGTGCTCAACTTAGGATGTATGCTCAGTGGGGTCACGGCCTGTACGAAGAAGCAAAGGACTTCAACCGGGTGGTGCTTAATTTTTTGAGGAAATAAACCTTGACTCTCCTCTTAGGGGATAGATTACGATAAGCCCAGGAGGTGAATCGTGTGTTCAAAATCGGTGAATTTTCAAAGCTTTCCATGCTGACAATCAAGGCACTGCGGTTCTATGAGAAGGAAGGCCTGCTGACTCCGGCTCGTGTGGATGAATGGTCTGGCTACCGCTTCTACGAAGCTAGTCAACTCGAAACAGCGGCAACCATTAAAGCTCTGCGGCAGCTCGATTTCAGCGTGGAGGAAATCAAGGCGCATTTGGGCGGTGTTCCGCTGCAGGATGCTCTCCGTGCCAAGAGATTAGAGCTTCAGCAAAGGCGCACCGATATTTCTGCACGCATCTCCATTATCAACTATCTGATGGAGGAAAGTGTCATGAAGTATCAAGCCGTGATCAAAAACATTGATGAGTGTATCGTTTACAGCGAGGAGCGGGTGCTGGAACGGTACAGCGATGTGAGTATGTTGGTGCTGGAGTCTGCACAGGAATGCCTGCGTCTGAATCCGGGGATCGAATGTACCAAGCCGGACTACGGTTTCTGCGAGTATCTGGATGGGGAACATAAGGAAACCAATATGCGT
>JAZURG010000166.1:0-2576 GCA_045606145.1 Faecousia sp. | reverse complement strand
CGTTCTGGCCTATGACGGCATTGCCATCATCGTGAACCCCGAAAATCCCGTCGCTGACCTGAGCGTGGAAACCATCGCCAGGATCTATACAGGGGAAATCACCAACTGGTCTGAGGTTGGCGGAAATGATGTCGAGATTGTTCTGATCGGTCGTGAAGCCGGTTCCGGAACCCGTGACGGCTTCGAGTCCATTACCGACACCGAGGACGCCTGCCGGTACCGTCAGGAGCTGACTTCCACCGGAGATGTAATCACTACTGTTGCCCAGAACCCCGGCGCGATTGGCTATGCTTCCGTGGCTTCTGTGAAGGATACCGTAAAGGCCGTGACCGTAGACGGTATTGCTCCCACCGAAGAGACCATCAAGGATGGCAGCTATGTGGTACAGCGTCCTTTCGTGCTGGTAACGAAGACTGACACTGAACTGAGCGACGCAGCATTCAAGTTCTTCACCTACATTACCTCCGCTGAAGCATGCGACATCATCTCCGCAGCCGGTGTTGTCCCTGCTTACAGTGAAGGGAACTAAGAAAGAAGCAGATGCGACGGTCATGCTACTGGCCGTCGCTCATGCGCTATGAGGGACAGACTATGAAAAAGAATCAATTGTTGGAAAAAGTCATCCATGGGATCTTTCTGCTGCTGGGATTGATTACGGTCGGCTGCGTTCTGCTGATTACCATCTATCTGGTGATTTCCGGTATACCCGCGATCCGTGAGATCGGTTTGGTGGACTTCCTGTTCGGCAAGGAATGGGCATCCACGGCATCTGAACCGAAATACGGTATTTTACCCTTTATCCTGACCAGTAGTTTCGGAACTGCGGGGGCTATCCTCATTGGTGTTCCGGTTGGCTTTATGACTGCTGTATATCTGTCTAAACTGGCATCTCCCGGAGTAAAATCCGTGATGCAGTCTGCAGTGAGCCTGCTTGCCGGTATCCCTTCCGTGGTTTTTGGCCTGGTGGGTATGCTGGTACTGGTTCCGGGTATCCGAAAGATATTTCTTGTGCCTGATGGCGCGAGTTTGTTGGCGGCGATCATTGTCCTGGCAATCATGATTCTGCCGTCCATTATCAAAATGTCCATCACCGCACTGGATGCGGTTCCCAAGGCATACGAAGATGCTTCGCTTGCGCTTGGTGCAACGCCTATCGAAACCTATTTCAAGGTTTCTGTCCCTGCTGCAAAAAGCGGTATCGCGGCAGCTGTTGTACTGGGTGTGGGCCGAGCGGTCGGTGAAGCGATGGCAGTAATGATGGTAGCAGGTAATGTGCCGAACATGCCAGATTCGCTGTTTCAGAGCGTTCGCTTTCTGACAACTGCCGTATCCAGCGAGATGGCTTATTCCAGCGGTTTGCAGAGACAGGCACTGTTCTCCATCGCACTGGTATTGTTCCTGTTTATTATGCTGATCAATGCCACGCTGAATTTCTTCCTCAAACGGGAAAAGGAGTAAAATATGCACAATCAATTATTATCCCGAAAGAGAAGCGGCTTTGAAGTTTTGTTGAAAGCGCTGATGCTGTTGTCAGTTAGCTTGACTGCCGCTCTGGTGCTGTTCCTGCTGATCTATGTGCTGGGGCAGGGCGTACCCAATATCACGTGGGAACTGCTGTCAACCAAACCCAGCTACCTGACTGAGCGCATTGGTATCCTGCCTGATATTTTGAATACGGTCTATGTTGTGCTGGCAACCTTGCTTATCGTCCTTCCTTTGGGCGTGGGTGCAGCCATCTATCTGACCGAGTACGCATCCAATAAAAAAGTGGTTGGCATCATCGAGTATGCCGCCGAGACCCTTTCCGGCATCCCCTCTATTATCTACGGTCTGGTGGGTATGCTGTTGTTCTCCAACAGCATGGGAACCTGCTTGATGGCAGGCGCGCTGACTCTGGTAATTATGAATCTGCCTACCATTATGCGCACCACGCAGGAGAGTTTGAAAACAGTTCCTCAGTCCTACCGTGAAGGTGCATTCGGTTTGGGTGCCGGTAAGTGGCGTGTTGTCCGTACTGTAGTCCTTCCCGGTTGTGTGGATGGTGTCATCACAGGTTGTATTTTATCTGTCGGTCGCATTCTTGGTGAGTCTGCAGCACTGCTCTTTACCGCAGGCTTTGCTCATGCGGCGGGCGGCATGATCGATGGACTGGCAGCGCCGGGTGCAACGCTGACCGTTGCTCTCTATGTATACGCAAAAGAACAGGGCGAGTTCGGTGTGGCTTTTGCCATTGCTGCCATCCTGATGGTGTTGACTGTTCTGATCAACTTTGCAGCGACTTCGGTGCAGGAGCACTTTGCAAAAAGGAGAAGTTTATGAAGTCTGTCATTACTGTAAACGATATGTGCCTGTGGTACGGCGACCATCAGGCTCTGAAAAATGTAAATATCGAAATCCCTGAAAGGAGCATTACCGCCTTTATCGGCCCTTCCGGTTGCGGCAAGTCTACTTTCCTCAAAACCTTGAACCGAATGAATGACCTGATTCCCGGTGTGAAGATCACCGGCGACATTCGATATGAGGAAACAGATATTTTCTCCAGGGAAGTGGATGTGAACAATCTGCGAAAAGAAATC
>JAZURG010000165.1:0-3856 GCA_045606145.1 Faecousia sp. | reverse complement strand
GGAATCAAGGCTTGCCGGAAATCCCGGATACCGAAGCCCAACTGGGCAACCAGACACAGCGCGGGAATGAACACTTCTCCGAACTCCGCTTTCCGCTGGCGGTAGGCTTTCTTAACAGCTTCCGTAGAGAAAATCTGCGGAAGTTTGCTATCCAGCCATGTGAAGTCCTGACCGGCAAAGGGAGGTACATCCCGTAATAGATCTACAACCCGGAATACATTTTTAGATGCGGTCAGCATCATAGCCAGGGTGGAGTTGTCGGGATTCTTGTTGTGGTTCAGATAATCCACAAGCTGCATCATCGGTTCCGTCAACTCCAACAGTTCCTCAAGCACATAATCCGGAATATTCAGAATATCCAGCGCAATATTTCCGGTGTCGGCTGATGAACAGCAGGTTCCATAGGTTTCTTGCTTATCTCTGTAATCAACAGTCAAAAACCGCATCTTGAGCCGTTCCTGCAAATCTACCTTCTGTGCCATATTCGCACCCCCTTTTTCATTCCTATTATATCAAACATGTGTTCTAAAATAAAGACATTTTTTCGTCTTACAAGCTAACTGTCATGATAAGTCGACTCTTTCACTTGTTCCCAGGCTAAATTGTAGCAGAGAATCAGGCCAAAACAGCGGACCTTTCCCTCAGTTTCCGAACATTCCATACTTGTCAGGTTTTTTGATTTCGGGCTGTCAGATGATTAGACCGTTTTTCTCGGATTTCCACATAAATATAGTAGGAAGGGAAGACTTCTTCGATGGTGGGAACGATTCTCTTCCGAAACAAATATGTTAGGAGTTGAGAAAATGAATTTGTATGAAACCATCAAGGCAGCAGTCACGACCAGACGGGCTGCCGAAAGCTTTGGACTTGCGGTGGACAAGCATGGAATGGCACTTTGCCCCTTCCATAATGACCACCACCCCAGTCTGAAGCTGGACAAGCGGTATTATTGCTTTGCCTGCGGGGAATCCGGTGATGTCATCGACTTCACCGCAAAATTCTTCGGGATCAGCGTACATAGTGCCGCGATCAAACTGGCCCGGGATTTCGGGATCGATCCCAGACCGCCCACGGAACTGAATATTCCGATACCTGATGCAGAGCCGCTTTATGATGAGCAGCCCTGCATTTTTTCGTTGTCCCGGGATCTGCAACGATACCGCCGTTGGAAGCGGGAATTTGCACCGGAGAATCCGAATGAGCCTTACGATGACCGGTTCGTGGAAAGCTGCCGGAATCTGAGCCACACGGAATATTTGCTGGACTGTGCGTTGGAAGCGGGGGGCGCTGCATGAGCGGTAAGCGAAGATATCCCCAGTGGTTCGACGGCCACAAGGTAAATGAGATTCTGTTCTGCGAGGAATTCCGGAAGGAGCATCCTATGATCTGCGTCAAAGGCAAATTCTTCACCAAGGATGGCTTGATTGAAGATGCGGCGGAGTTGGAAACAGAAATATTCAACGCCATCAAATTCTTTGTAACGGAGAAGGTATCCCTAACAGTGAAGCATCTTCTGGAAGTGCTGAAGCTGATGTGCCACTCGGAACCCCTACCCATGCAGACGGATCGCATTCATGTGGCCAACGGCACCTACTTTCTGGATGGGCACTACACCTACAAGAAGGAATTCTGCCTGAACCGGCTGAAGGTCGCCTACAACGAGGATGCGCCCAAGCCGGAACGGTTTCTGGCCTTTCTGAATGATCTGCTGTATCCGGAGGATATTCCCACCCTGCAGGAATATATGGGCTATTGTTTGCTTCCCACTAACAAGGCCCAGAAAATGATGGTCATTACCGGCAACGGCGGTGAGGGCAAATCCCGGCTGGGACTGGTGATGCGCTCCATCCTTGGGGACAACATGAATAACGGCAGCATCCAGTCGCTTGAGAAGAATCGTTTCTTCCGGGCCAATCAGGAGTACAAGCTGCTGATGGTGGATGATGACATGAAAATGGCTGCACTGCCCGAAACCAGTTATCTGAAAACCATGGTCACACTGGAAGGAAAGATGGATGTGGAATGGAAGGGCAAGCAGGGAGAGCAACGGATCATGTATTGCCGATTCCTCTGCTTCGGTAATGGTCCTCTCACTGCGCTGTATGACCGCTCCTTTGGTTTCCACCGGCGGCAGTTAATTCTTTCAGTCAAAGACCGGGATGCAAACCGGATTGACGATCCTTACCTGTCCGACAAGCTGGAAACGGAGGCGGAAGGGATATTCCTCTGGATGCTGGAGGGGTTAAACCGGCTTATTGCCAATGACTACAAATTTACGGAATCCGACCGGGCGAAGAGCAATCTGCAGGAAGCCATGGAGGACAGCAATAATGTGGTTCAGTTTATGGCATCCACCGGATACATCCGTTTGGAGGAGGGAACCGCTTCCCGGTCTGTCCATCTGTATGCTGCCTATAAGCGCTGGTGCAAAGATAACCTGGAAAATCCGATCTCGGCTAAATCCTTCAGTCAGTTCCTGACCGCAAATCAGGTGAAATACGGCATCCGGTATTCCAAGCATGTGCTGGATAACCACCGGGGCTTCCACAACATTCTGGTGCTGATCGATCCCAACAAGCCGGGAGCCCTGGACGGCGCATTTTTTGAGGAACAGCAAAATCAAGCGCCCTATGCGCCCTTCCTGCCCTGATCCCGGGGCGTTTGGGGCGCGAGGGGCGCCTAGATCTTAAGTTCCTGCAATTATTACAATTACACCATCAAAATCCACGCTGATTTTGCAGCGGTAATTTTAAGGGGTATTGGAATCCGCGAATTACTTGTCGAATCCATACTTTTATTTTACGGGAAAGCGATTGTCGAAACCGAGAATTAGCTGTCGCAATCCATGCACTTTTTCTCGAAAGAGAGCATTGCTTCTCTTTTCCGGAAAACAGAAGGTGCTGTCCATGACCGGGACATCGCTGTGAAAACTCTGAGCGGATTTCCATTCTCTTCTGCTCTGCACCAGTCAGCAAAACCACTACATCAAACAACAAACTGAATTTATGGAGGTAAACACTATGAATATCAAGAATCAGATCAAGGCCCAGATCATGTATGCGGGCTTTACCATGGCAGAAGTAGTTGATGCTCTGTCCACCGAATACGGCTGGAGTGCCAGCCTGTCCAATTTCTCAGCAAAACTGAGCCGGGAATCCCTGCGCTATAAGGAAGCTTTGGAGCTTGCCCAGGTGCTGGGATACGAAATCGTATGGAAAAAGAAAGGAGATGCCTAATTATGAAAGCACAACATGCAATTCTGCGCTTTGCCAAATACAAAGGCCCCACCGTGAGCCGCATCGAAGCACATAACGAAAGAACCAAGGAAACCTACGCCAGCAATCCGGATATCAAAACGGAGCTGAGCAAGCACAATTTCCATCCCGTGGTTCCCCAGGGCAAGTACCGGGAGGTGTCCAATCAGATCATCCGCAATGCCGGATGCCGGGTCCGAAAGGACAGTGTGACCGCTGTGGAGGTGCTGATTACCGCCAGCCCGCAATTCTTTGAAAAGAAGAGCCGGAAGGAAATCCGGGAGTTCTTCTCCTATGCGGTGGAGTTTATGAAATCCAAGCAGAATCCTGCGACCTTTATTTCCGCCGTGGTGCATGTGGACGAGAAGACTCCCCACATGCACCTTTGCTTTGTCCCCATCACCGCAGATGGGCGGCTTAGTGCAAAGGAAATCATCGGAAACAAGAAGCGGCTGACCCAGTGGCAGGATGAATTCTGGAGCTACATGGTAAAGAAATACCCGGACTTTGAGCGGGGCGAATCTGCCAGCCCCACCGGCAGAACTCACATCCCGCCCCGGCTGTTCAAACAGGCAGCACGGCTGAACCGGCAGAAAGATAAG
>JAZURG010000164.1:0-4877 GCA_045606145.1 Faecousia sp. | reverse complement strand
CTGGCACATAAAGGCCCGGAGGATCTGTTCTATCCAATTCTGATTTCTCCGCCAGAGGGCATCCGCGGAATTGATAGCTGCATCTTTTATCTGAACATCCTTTGGATCGAGAATCAGATCATGGCTGGTGTCCCGGATGATATGCTGGAACAGTTCTGGGATAGACTCCCGGCAGCCACCCTCAATCAGTGTGAACACCTGCTGATCAACGGCATCGGCAAGGCACTTCTGAGAACTGGCATTGATCCGCTGGTATTTGAAACCGAGGAACATATGCAGCTCATCGTTGCACTATTGGAAGCAACGGAAGAAGGATTAAGGGATTCTGCCAAGCTACTGTGTGAATGGCTCAATCTGAAGGACGAGAATGCCCGTATGTATGTGGAAGCCGTAGTCCCACAACTAACCATGTGGATCGGTGACGAAGTACGGAACGGAAATCTCGATAACTTATTTATTTAGCTCACACTTCACATATCAGACCAGGCTTCAACGCAAGCCTGGTTTTCTTTTACCCAAAGAGTTGTGATCTACCGCTAGTTTTGCCCCAACTGCTAGGAATACCCAGAAAACACTTCCTGCGAAATTGTACACATTGCTATCTTGACATTATCGAACACTTGTTTTACAATATGGACACACGGACATTAGAACACTTGTTCGCAAATATGCAAGCTCCTTTCCGATCACAGCCTACAGGGGCTTCGGGAGGGGATGTAGATGGAGCGCACGATCCTGCACTGTGACATGAATAACTTCTATGCCTCTGTGGAGTGTATGCTCAATCCCTCTCTGAGAGGTCACCCGGTGGCCGTGGGCGGTGATGTAGAGAACCGTCATGGCATCATCCTGGCGAAGAATTACGAAGCAAAGAAGTTCGGCATCCAGACAGGCGAAGCCTTATGGCAGGCCAAGCAGAAATGCCCCAAGCTCATCATCGTCCCTCCCCACTATGAGGAATACCTCAAATACTCCCGGCTGGCGCATTCCATCTATGCGGATTACACGGATCTCATAGAGCCATACGGCATGGATGAGGTCTGGATGGATGTTACCGGAAGCACAAAAGCATTCGGCAGCGGCGAGGTGATCGCCAACGCCCTGCGTGAGAGGATCAAATACGAACTGGGATTGACCATCTCGGTCGGTGTTTCTTTCTGCAAAGTGTTCGCCAAGCTAGGCTCGGACATGAAGAAGCCGGATGCTGTCACAGTCATTCCCAAGGACAGCTTTCGGGATATCATCTGGGATCTCCCGGCATCAGATATGCTCGGTGTGGGAAGATCCACAGAGAAGTTCCTATCCTCCTATGGCATCCACACCATCGGCCAGCTTGCCAATGCCTACCCAGATCTCATGCAGAGGAAGCTGGGCAAGAACGGTATGGTGCTTCTTGCTTTTGCCAATGGTGAGGATCGAAGCAAAGTAGCTCCCCAGGACTATGAGCCGCCGATGAAATCCATCGGACATGGCATCACAACCATGCAGGATCTGGAGAACAACGCAGAAGTCTGGAACATCATGCTGGCTCTGACCCAGGACATCGGTCACAAGCTCCGGGTGTACAACAAGAATGCCGCTGGAGTGGCGATCTACATCCGCTACATCGTGGATAAGCAGATCGCAGGTCAGCAATGGCAGTGCCAGCTCCCAGTACGAACCCATAGTGCGGCGATCATCGCAAAAGAAGCCTACCGGCTCTTCGAGCGTTCCTATGGATGGGAGCACCCGATCCGAAGTGTGACTGTCCGTGCCATCAATCTATGCTCACAAGATCTGCCAGAGCAGCTACAGTTTTTCTCAGACGCCGCCACTGTCGAGCGAAAGGAAAAGTTGGAAACCGCTATCGAGGATATCCGCAGACGGTTCGGTAAGTATTCTATTCAGCCTGCCTGTCTGTGTCAGAACATCAAGATGCCCACTGACCGAGAGGTCGAACTCAGAATGCCAACAGGTATGTTTCAGTAGGAGGTGACCACATATGCGGGAAATTCCCAGGCGAAAAGAATATGTGGAGGTCACCGTCCGGATCGATGAGAACGGCATCAAGCATCCGCTCTCTATCAAGTTTCAGGGCCTGAAAACCTATGAAGTGGAACGGCTGAAGCATATCATTGACCGCAGAGCTTCCAAAGTTGGCGGTACCGGCAAGTGCTACCGGATCGTCATCTTTGGCGAAGAAACCTCCCTCTATGAAGAAGATGAGGGCAAGTGGTTTGTAGAAGCTAAAGAGAATGTGAGGTGGTAGTATGCCTTGCCTTTCCAGAGAACAGCTTGAACAGATCGCAGATGAAGTCATCCATCAGTATAAAGCCGCATTGGTGCCGGAGAAGCACCTGTGCTACAATGTTGATCCCACGGAGTTAGCCTCGCTCCTTGGATATACCGTCGACTACCAATACCTGACGAAAGATGGTTCGGTACTCGGCAAAACAGCATCCGGCAAAATGTGGATCACCGTCTATGATTTTGATAAGACAGAAATCCTCTACGAGTTGGATGACAAAACCATACTCATCGAAAAGCGGCTCCTTTTCAGTCCCAGAAATGTCGGCCGCAAGAACTTCACCATCGCCCATGAGCTGGCGCATCAGATCATCAACCGCAGCTTCCCGGAGCAGTACGGAGTGGAGTGCAGAGTGTTCTGTGACTACCGCAGATCCGTCAAGCCCCGGAAAAAAGTGGTGGATTGGCATGAGTGGCAGGCAGATGCCTTGGCTGCCTCTCTGCTTCTTCCCAAAGACGCGGTCACGGATGCCATGTTTATGTTCGGCCTTGGCGAAAAGCTGAAGGTACTGAGCCGGAAATACTCTCAGTACAAATACGAATGCTTCTGCAATATGGCAGATTACCTGCAAGTATCCCGGACAGCCCTTGCCTACCGAATGGAGCGGCTTGGCTTACTGGAGCGAAATCTGCTTGTGGAGGAAGCTCTGAAACGGAAAGGAGTTGCCTGATATGACACCTGTTGTCCCTACACCTGAACCCATAAAAGTCGCCGTCCGCTGCGATGATTGCAAGCGGATCGTCGCATATAAGATCGCCAAAGGAAGTGGCCGCTTGCAGCTCAAGTGCCCGAAGTGCGGCTGTGAGGTTCAAATCGACCTCTCACTCCGCCGTGCGAAGTATCCCATCTATTACCGAACTGCTACAATCCCACTTGCTATTCCTATGAGATAATTAAATGCTGCCATCCAGACTTCATTGTCTCCGGAAGGGCGCCTGCGGATCACCGCAGGTCAGACTCCTATGCCGGGCGTGAACAGATAGAGTATAGGCATACTCTATCCATTCGCGCCCGGTTTTTTATCATCTGATGTTATTCATCAGGCTTTCTATGGTGAATTCACCTAACAGAACGCTCGGTTTCTGACAAACCGTTGGACTTCAGCGAATTTATCGATTATCATAAAAGAAAAAAACGGAGGTTTTCCTAATGCTGAAATTCAAAAATAACCGTTACCTTCTTCTGCTGCAAGATGAGTTTCGAAGAATTGTGACTGAAGAACATCCTGAACTGATTAAGGATGGTGAAACTCTTACCAAGATCGACATTACAAAAGATAGACTCTCCAGGTATCTTTCATCAAAGGATGAAGAAATCTCGATTGAAATTAGAACTGCACTGAATTTGTGCAACTACCTCAATGTCCCTCCCTATGCCATCTTTGCTACAGACGGAAGCCTTGTCCACACCGTAGATGTCATTAACCCTGAAAAGGAGCCCAGTCATGTAAGCGTGCCTTTCAATGATTTACATCTGTCTGACCGCATGGACAATGCGCTCAGAATGGCATCCGCTGGTCTGGAGAAAAGCGAAGGCTCACCGGAACGAGTATCCAATGCAATCGCTTGTATTACTGGCTATCTGCGGAGTATTATCCATCGAGCCCCGGAGCTGAAGAAAAACAGCCAGGGATTGGTCGATGCAATTACTGCCACCCTTGCTTCTGCTGATTTGGACTCTGACCATACCTCCATGGAGGATCTGTGGTCTGTTATCAAAAACGGCATTGCAGAGCTGAAAGAACTGGAACGGCTTCCGAAGCAGGCAAAGCAGGAAGCAGATGATATCATTGCAAGGTTACAAGTAGCACGGTTGGACAATGACGATATCCAGCGGCTTCGGGCAATCAAAGCGGCCCTATTCTGGCTGCATGATTATTGGGCATCTATCTGCATGGAACAGTCCACTTATAATGCCTTGTCGGGAGTAAGCTGTGCAATGGCCTCCGCCCCAACTGACTATTCCACAAGATCTCGCTTGGTGGCTCATGTGAATACCTTCGCGTCTTATGTCGCCATGTACGATCCTGTCTATAGGGAGATCCATAAAGGAGAAGGAAATGGATAACGAAAAGATTACTGCATATCTTTCTTGCCCGGTATGCCAAAAGGCGAAGATTTTGTCCTACGGTGCCAGCGGCAAGATATCGTCCCACTGTCCAATATGCAGGAGAACCATCATGTGGGATTTTGATAACCATAAGGCATATCCCATCAGCAACTACCCCTCCAATAACCTCAAACACGCTAACTGAGCACTTCGGGGCATCCACTGAAAAGAGGATCAGCTACCACACAGCCGGGGCGACCACACGGGTACTACCATACCCGTGTATTCGTCCCTGCTTTTTTGTTTCTTCGCAAAGCAAAAAGTGACCCGCAGCATTATATCACCACAGGTAAAGGATATTTTGTCAAAAGGGTGACACAATCCAACATAAAATTTATAACTCTGTCTATATAATGACGCTGGGGAAATCCCTCAGTATTTGCCAAAACTGAGGAACATTTATCAGATGGAGGTGCATGGTTAAATAGATCAATATTCACGGCTACAACCAGCACTTTCTCTGTACCTAATTCAATTAAAG
>JAZURG010000163.1:0-12400 GCA_045606145.1 Faecousia sp. | reverse complement strand
TTGCTGTTGTTTCCTAAGACCGCTTGGCCTCCGACTTCCTCACCTGTTCTCCGGTACTGTCCGGGAAAACCTGCTGATGGGCAATCCCAATGCAACAGAAGAACAAATCTGGGAAGCCATCCGAATGGTAAGTGCTGATGAAGTCATTGGCCATCTGGAAAAGGGCCTGGATACCGATGTTGGCGAGGGCGGCGACCTTCTCTCCACCGGCGAAAAGCAGCTGATATCCTTCGCCCGGGCCATTCTGGCGGATCCCAGAATTCTGATTCTTGACGAAGCCACCGCCTCCGTTGATACCATGACCGAAGCCAAGATCCAGGCAGCCATGGAATCTGTCACAGAAGGCAGAACCAGTCTGATGATCGCCCACCGACTGTCCACAGTACGCAATGCAGATCTGATCCTGGTTGTTAAGAATGGCAGAATTGTGGAACAGGGCACCCATTCTGATCTTCTTTCCCTCAAGGGCTACTATCACGAACTCTACACTCGTCAGTACGAAGACGAAGCAACCGCAAAGATCCTTGCATAATTAAGCGCTTATCGCTATATCTGACAGATCTATTCCCTTCAAGCTTTTATATAGTGCAGTCCTTTTCTATGGGCTGCACTATTTTTATACCTTCGACGGATTGTGACGGATTTCGAATGAGCAGTTTGGTATATTCTACCTATCTGATACATCCCGTATCAAGATCAGAAAAAACGGAGGAATAATTATGAAAGTAAAAGATCTTCTCAGCGGCATGGAAAACCGTGCCATAGACGCCCAGTTCCACACGGATATCCGCTCTCTTTATGAGACCAAAGACTATGGGGATACGGAGCCTGACTGCAAGAAAGGCTATGTGCAATTGCTCCGCCTGCTGACGGAGGAACAGAAAATGAGTCTGGAGCAGATGGAACAGGCCTATAACCGCCGCCGTAATTACGCTGCGCAGTACAGTTTTAAGTGCGGCATCTTCGGAGCCTTCCGGCAGTTCTTCGGCTATTCCAAGGCAAACGATGGTGGCTTCGATGATTTGGTTTGTCAGGATCTTCTGATGCAGCCCGGTATGCAGCGGCACCATGAAAATTATGCTAATATTGAGCTTTGTAATGAGATTGACCGGGCGATCATGGACACCTTGAGTGAGGAAAACAAGGAGCACATGGTCAGTATCGCTTGTGCCTGGCAGCAGCGTGTTTACAGCGCAGCTTTTGACGGTTTCTACTGCGGTTACCGTGCTGCCTACGATCTCATGGAGGGCATCAATCCCCTGGTCAAAGTCCAGAACATGGATAAGATCCTGACCATGGAGTATCACATGGGTTATATCAAGCCTTACAGCGAAGTCGAACGGCTTCGTGATATGGTGGCATAAAATAAGGCTTCCTGCAGATGTTGAATCCGCAGGAAGCTTTCATTTTATCTGGTGATTTGGTCCAGGATACTTGGATCCTTCAGCTTATGATCCTCTGCAAAGAGAATCACCTTAGAGATGATTTCTGCAGTCTTGGGATCATCATCCACGAATGGCAAGAAGAATCGACCTCTGTGCTGGGAATGCACAGGTAGCACATTCAGCATAGTACCGCCAATCTGGTGAACTGTGCCACTGCCCAGATGGACAGAGTAGTTCGCAAGCTTACCGTCGATGAATGCATGACTTCCATCGACCTGAACATTCTTAAGCCGCAGCAGAGGCAGGGTGAAAGACAGAATAGCAGCACGCATCTCCACAGTGGAATGGCTGGTTTCGGGATCCACACCGCCTGCATGAGCCACGGACACGGCCATATCCACATCCCGCATAACTTCCGAGAAGATCACATCCGGGATATCATCGATCTTCAGAGCCTCACCGGTCTTTCGATCATAGAAGGCAACATGCTCCAATGTGGGAGCTTCAATATCCGCAGGTGTGAACCAGTCTGCCAGAGCATAGATCGTAGCAACGATGTTGTCCTGATAATATATCTTCTGAAGACCAGCTTCAATATCCGCAACCCAGCGGCGCTCCTTCAGGCAGGCCGCGGCCTTCTTGGGCTGAATCTGATTGCCCGCATAACGGAGCGAGGTGAAGCATCCAAGCTCTTCCTTGGTTTTGATGTACAGTTCACGGAACACCTGGCGGAAGGGCTGAGTAATCTTGTTGTCAAACAAATACTTTTGGAAGTCATGCCATCTCTTGCTTCTGAACAGATGAATTGGATGCGCAACAATCAGTTTTGCATCAGCACGATCTTCCAGAGTCAGTCCATCAAGATCATTGAGATTAACTCCATCAAAGAGTCCCAACGCATCATCCGATTTGAAAATCAGTTTGGAGACAATGGGAGAAACTACGGGATTCTCACAAAGCTGGCGCATTTCATCCAGTGTAAATTCTGCACCATCCTCCATAGCCTGCTCGAACATCCGGCGGGTACGGCGATACTGTTCCGTCAGCTGCTTCTTCATATCCTGCAGGCGCACTACATAGGGATCCTTCTTAGCCTTAGCGGGAATGGATTTCAGCTGCTTTCCATCCTTACAGCATCGGATCTCAGCCGTTCCCTGATCGTCGATCAAGAGCAGGAAGCTCCACTCACCTACTTGCTTTTCTTCAAACAGTTCACAGTTATCCTCCACCAGTTTTGTCTCCATCCGGAGGGTCAGGCGCATGGTATCGGAGAATCCCGCATTGGTTGCCAGATTCCGCAGGGCTGTCTCTACCGCTTTCTTTTCACTGGTGGAGCGCTGAGAGCCGAACTGGCGGCTTTCCTTTAGGAACTGCTGCAGGTACAGGTAACGGTGGATCAAGTCATCTTCGCCGGTCAGGGGGATGATAGCATAGGCCATCAGCAGATCCTTGTTCCGCTTGTCCTTGATGGTAGCTTCTGTTTCATCTACCGCCAGGCGACCAAGCGCAGCATCTGCGTACTTCCGGGCACGGGTGTGCTTGCCACCGTCGGAGATGTACTTAGCCGCGTCATAGATCAGGTCAAACTTCTTCTCACCCAGTTGTTCATAGGCTGTATGGAACCATTTGACATCAAAGGCACCAAGATTTAGTTCATCTTCACTCAACGGAGTGAATCTAGCTATGATGGCCTTCTTTTGTTCATCAAACCTCTCATTCATGTGAGCCATGAAATAATAGCAGGCAGATTTGAAGCCAGGCAGATTCAGGTGCTCACCAATAATATCGATCCACGCAGGGCTGTACAGAGCAGCTTCAATCAAGCGTTTCTCTGTAATATCCGTTCCTTTGAGCAGCTTTGCAAGCTTCTCGGCATCATCGCCAGGCTCAGGAGTACATCTTGCCAGCAGATAGCTTAGATTTCCCCGTTTGGACTGACTGCTCCCCCAGTAGTACACACTTCTATCCAGGGAATCCTTACCTAAAGCAGACAGAATCTTTACAAAGGTATCCATACCGGATAGCACATGGATGCCGGTGACATAGACGGAGTAATCTGTGGGTGTATCACCGCGAAGCAGCTCTGCGCCTACAACCACAGGCACCAATTTGTCAGCAGTACGTCTGCACAACTCTACCAGTTTCGTCTGTTCCTCATTCAGTTCCGGATCCTTACCGATGAAATCCTCGTAACCTCTGCGAATGGAATACATATTGAACATAGAGAAAGTTCTCGAAGAAACCACATCGCCATCAGCGGGTTTCATTGCGCATACCGCAGTAACAAGCTCAAGAGCTTTCTTGAAATATCCAGGTGCCATCAGGTGATAGTACAGGGTACGATCCCCAATCAGCCCAAAATGACGGGCGTAAAGATAAGTAGCAGAATCCGGGATTTTGGGTGCTTTTAGTTGGAAAGAGGACTCGTTGTAGATCTGATTCATCAGGAGTGTCACTCTTCCTCTGGCCAGCTGGCCATGGTCATTCATGTAAGTGGATGTCGAAGCAAAAGTGCGCTCAAAGATGTTCAGTAAGACTGGGATTCTATACTTCAGATTCTTATCGAACTCGGGACTCAATTTGTAAAGAATCCGGTTAATTTGGGGATGGGCAATAAAGTGACCTGCCGGCCCAAGCATCTGATTTCTCGCTATGATATTTATGCGGATCTGATCATCAGAAACCCAGTTTGGCACCGGTTCTTGAGGCTGAGTCTGCTTCTCATCATCGCTCTTACCGCCAATCAGCATGTCTTCTGGCAGGCATCGTGCGATCCAGATACCAAGAGCCATTGCAAGTTGTTGAGCCTGCTCCTCAGTAACATTCTCGTAGATCAGTTCATGTACGATCCGCTGAACTTGTTCTTCGTAACGAACAGTCACGCGACTTTCGAATCCAGCTCCATAAAGATCGGCCATATACTTCCCGCAGCGAACCAAATAACTTCCGGTTCCGGTCTGACCGTTGCAGGCAACCAGCATTCCAAAGAGATCACTCATGGAAATCTGATTTTCATCACGCCACTGCTCCCATAATTCCATTCTCGGAACTGTCCAGCCGCCTTCCTTTTTCGCGATCTGGAAGTAGCGGACATCTGCACCAATTGGGAATTCTCTCCCGATGTGATGCATGAAAGTATCTCTTTCATGCGCAATCACATAATCAGATAGTGACTTTATGTTCTTCTGGGCAGACTTAGCTGCGGCACAAGGAAGGACGGGCAATTTGATTCCATTATGTGTTACCTGCTTGTCTGCTAGGATTTGCTTCTCCAGCTTAGACTGTGGAAACTGCTCCATAAAGAACCGGATACATTCCTTTATGTAATCATCGATACCGATGACGGGATCATATCGGTCTGCTTCGGTAAACAATGGTTCAGATTCTTTTATCGTCTGTTTGGGGGTCAGTGCATCAATCAGGACTTTCTCCTGGGTAGTAGGCTTTGTAATGGAATAAACGGCATCCATACAGCTTTCTGCCACTGCTCCCCTATCCTTACTTTTACGCAGCTGCGTCACCATATCCAGACCAGCGGTACGCATCTGAGTCTTGGAGGATGTAAGCAGTCGCTGAATTGTTGCCTGCAAATCATCATCAGACTGCTTCATCAGAAGTTCCATGGCATTTCTCCGCAGATCATCATAGCGCAGGCGCAGCATATTTTCGATCTGACGATTTTCTTCTGCAGTCAGATCCATACCCTTTGCCCGTTCAAAAGCAGCTCTGCGGGTATCGACACTTTTATCCTCTAAGCAATCGATGATTGCTTTTCTTACGATAGCTGTTTTCTTACCCTTGGTCAGAAGCTTGAAGTAAATGTCCCGGCCCATAGCATCACAGCCAGAAATATATGCGCAAAGGCGTTCAATCCGTTCCTGATCATCTACCATAGCAGCGATGACCATAGCCTTCTCTACTAGATCGGATTTCTTTATGGAGGCTGCATACCAAGGGAAAATACAGGGATTGAATTCCAGCTCTTTTTTCTTCATAGAGCCGTGAACTTCCAGCAGCCAATCGCAAAACTCCTTTGCCTGCTCAGGAGATTCAAAATACAGTTTGAGATTCGAATCTTCTTTTCCGACTGTTATGGAGTTGGCAGTATAATTCGGATGCGGAATCAAGCTAGGCAGGTAAACCGCCAGGATGTCATAATGTTCCCGACGAGACTTCAATACATTTCTGGAAGCAACCTGCCGCAGAACTGTGTTCTCCAGATTGGCAACAAAGTAACCTACAGTCAACACCTGATGATGGGTACCTTCATCAATGATTCGATCAAGAATCTGATATCCATTCTGAACACTTTCAAAAGCATAGCTCCACAGTGCAATGTGGATAGCCATGGCATTCTCGGAAGCAATGCATTCTTCACGGAATGCCACATCTTTTAAACATTTGCAGATGATATCTACGCTCTTATTACTGATTCGATCTAAGTCTCTGGTTTCCTCGGTCATGACTCCAATCCAAGTACCAACAGCACGCTTGACGGAGGAATAACGGATCAGATCATGCTCCAGAATGGTGGACAGAATTGCATGAAAGGCCTCCACTGTGCCCCAATCTGCCTCCTCGCAAACCGCCTGACGCAGACCCTCCTGCAACTTTGCGGCTACCAGAAGCTTGCACAGGAGCTGGTGCATCCGTTCATTATGACTCATGACGATGCCCTTGATCAGATCCCGGGAGACTACTGAGAATTCACTATCACCATTGACAATATCAGTAACGATCTGCTCCAATTTTGGGTTGTTCTGATCCAGCTCATATGCGAGAACCTCTGGAGGGAATCCCGCTGTTCTGGTGTTCCGAGTTTTTAGATAGCAGTAAGCGTCTTCTTGGAGATTACCGGTCAGTACATCACAAATATCAGCATCTAGGCAGTGTGCATCCTGAAAATGTCTGACGATACTCCCAATACGTTCCACATAGTTGAGGTAGTTGTTGGACCGGAAGCTTCTTGTTCCCCAGCCTATGGAATATGGATAATCACGAACATTATCAACAGCATACTCAAATGCATCTTTGAAACGTTCATAGATAATCAAGCCGAAGATCCAGGGCATTTCCTTTCTGAAAAACTCAGATGGTTTTTGATACTTACCATCTGAAAAAGCTGGAATATAAAGCTTATTAAACAGCGTAGAGAAATTGCGCACCTCATAAGGTTTTGTCTTCACAGGGACAAGCAGATGGGCAACCTTGTTCTTTATCTCCTGTTCTCTGGCCGCCATTTTCTTCTCATATTCTCTTGCCAGCTCTTTTTCTCTTGCAAACTGGTCGTTATCTTTCGCCATGTTCTATCCTCCTTATCAGAAGAATCCGCCGGTGAGCATCACGAGGCGTATGATGGAAATCGTGTCTTCTTCCTGTAAATGCAAAGGTGCATCCAGAGATTCAATCTCCTGTTCTCCAACGAAAACGCGGTACAATCCGTCTTCGAAGCCTTGAAGAGCAGTTTCCAAAGCATCTTGCAGATCTGCCTGCCGGCTTCCAAAAGGAATTCCAAATCCGATTTTTCCTACCTGGCTCAAATCATCAATATCATCCTTTGTCAGGATCCTGTTGCCCTCTTTTTCCTGAAGACGCCGATTATAGCCTTCCACACTATCTGAAACCAGTATGGTAATCAGCTGTTGCAGAGAATCAGGTACTGTTCTCAACTCATATGGGTACGCTGTAACCTGATTTCCTCTTTTCTTAATCTGTTTTGCACTGATATAGACTTTCACGGATATCACTCCCTAATGGTCTTTTTCATTACTAGAATTGTATCGTATCTTTTCAATCTAAGCAATCATTATTTCCCGAGGCAAGGAATTCTTAAGCGTTCGGATTCTTGACGAAATGACTCTGTTTTGCGATAATAAGAAAAAGCAGAAAGAGAGGGAGAGAAAATGAAATACCCGAAACTGAAATATCCCCGTCTGTGCAGACTGCTTACTTATATTGTCGTTATTGGCGGCTGGTTGCTTCCAATCGTTATCGTATTTCAATTTCCACTTCATGATTTGGTCAGAGTTGTTGTAATCTTTGCTTCTCTAATTGGCCTGCTTGTCTATTTGTTTAAGAACATCATGATCCTCATGATGATGGACATGATGCTTGCAATGTTATCTTGTCACAGAACCGCAAGGAAGCTCTATTATCTACCGAAAAACAGAACTACTGAATCAATTCGCAGAAGTATCCTTCGATATGGTGCTGAATGTGATACCGCTCCAATTAAGCCATCACCTTCTGCCCTTCGGTACAAATTCAGTAATTCCATGACCGTATACAGCAGTGGAATTGAACGTATTGTGGCTGCCTACGAAGTTGATTATCTGGACCGGGAGAATTATCGGGATATCTTCAGCTCTGCGAAGACAAATTCCAAGGTACTGATCGGCAAAAAGAAAGCACGATTTCTGGACAGCCAACAGAAAAAGCAACCTCTGCACCGGGTAACAGTAATCCTGATACTTGCTCATAAGGTCGACCCTGTTTTGACCGAAGAACTCTACGAACTTGTATGCAAACAATGCGGTGATGAACTGGAAAACTGTATTGTTCCCTGTGTTGTAGATTTGGAACATCACACCTGCACATTCAATTGTCTGCGGGTTCCCTATGTAGGTTTTGGTTATGCGGTAAAAAACAGAGGTATCCGAATCATTAAGAACTATGTTTTCGGAGGATATCTGCCTCTTACAAAGGATCATACTCTACCATCCATCAAGGATGCCGATCCTGAAATGAGTCTGTGGGATATGTGGAAAGAACTCCACCATCAGTTTGTGGGAGCGGCGCGTAAAATGAAGCGCCAGTTTGAATCAATGTCTGAGCGAGAAATCATAATTCTAGATGATGAACTATACCTTAAATGGGATCAACGGGGTATTTGCCAAGTTGTCCAACTGGATGAGGTGAAGAAGCTTGCAAAGGTTCAACCGGTGACAAAATGGAGTTTTCCCAAATCCCAGCCTATCGGAAAGAAATGCATCAAAAACATTGAGGAATTTCTAACAAATTTCTTTAAAAACCAGGGCTATCATGTAGACTATTCTGATGTTAAAGATATGTCCTAATTCTACATTTTCTATATAGGTGATCCAAATAGAATCGTCCTATATTTATAAAAATAAGCCTATATATCCATTGATTATTAAGGAGGAAGCTATCGTATGCGGTCAAAACTTATGAACATGAATGGAAAATTAGTGAACCTAGTAGTCGGTACTGTTGGTATTATACTAATACTGATATCCTTACTGGAGTCCGTTCAGGATCCCGCTAGGACAATCCTTCTAAGTATCGGCACCTCCATATTTGCAACTTCTATCGTGACTGGTCTTAATGCACGCTATCTTATTTCACAAAACAACTCTATTTCCATGACCGAAAAATGGGGATTGGGGGGCATTTATGAGGTACGTGCCCATATTAACACATATACAAACAAAGCTCTTTTGCATGCGGATAATCTGGATATTTGCGCTATGGGCTTAAAAGGATTTCGCGATGCACAAGGTAAAAATATAGCGAAGCGAGTCTCCCGCGGAATGAACCTCAGAATACTGACGCTGGACCCCACGAACCCGTATCTTTCTGAAATAGACCGCAAAGAAGGACTTGCGGTTGGTTCCACAAAAGCAACAGTAGAATCTCTAATCTTGTGGGTAAAGCAATTACAAAAACTACAACTTGCGGATGGACAGGTTGAAATCAAGACTTACATGGATTATCCACACGAGTTTTATTTCTGTATTGATGGAACTGTATTTATCGGTCCTTACGAATCAAAAACAAGTCAGCAAACGATTACTTATCGCTATAATGCCCATGGTCAGGGTGCTCGCTATTATTCTGATAACTTCGAACGTTTATGGAAGATTTGCTAATGTTAAAACCAACTTATGTGGACGGGCGTTTTTTTGTCAGCCCTATTCTTGGTTGTCGTGGTGCGTGTAGCTATTGTTATCTGCATTTGCATGACTATGCACGTCCAAGAAAAAACGAAATATCAATCGAGGAAATCCGCAACACAGCATCAATGTGTCCTGATTTCATTTTCGGTAAAAACGGTACGATTATTTCAGTTGGGGCCTGGGGGGACATCTTTCCTCATGAATCCCCTGATTTGATTGAGCATTCAGTTTCCATGATTACTGATCTTTTACAGTGGGGGAATCCCGTTCAGATCATGAGCAAATATGTTTTGCCCGACCAATACATTAACAAAATCGTAGATTCCGTTCGATATCATGGCCAGCTTTTGTATTCCACAACGATCACGAGTATTCATGATTGGAGGCAGATTGAGCCACTCACTTCAGATCCAATTGGACGTCTTGAAACGTGCCTACGTTTCCACAAATGTGGAGTCCCAACAAATGTGCTCCTTAAGCCTTATTTCCCAGAAGTAACAGGAACAGAACTGGAATCCATCGCGGATCTTATGCTCAAATATGAGATTGATTATTGCACAATTGGTATCCTGTATTGGGATGAGAAAATAATGGACAGAATTCTCCAGAATCCCTTTTTATCAAAAAAGATATGCTTCTCCAAAGAATCGGATGATCATTATCTGGATTGTGATGGATACCAGAAGATTCATTCGGATACGGTTTCTTCATTACTAGATTCAGTTCACTTTCTAAGAACGAAAGGCATATGTGCTTTTCTGAAATCCTCCTGCGTGAATTCGAACATCCTTAAAACTGTTAATCCCAGCGGTTATTTTATTCATGATAGCGAATTCTGTATAGATTGCGGAAACTGCAGAGTACTGATACCTACTGATTAACTTGCAAAAATACAATAACATAAGGAGCTCGTAATGCCCAGACTCATTTTCCATATCGATGTAAACAGCGCGTTTCTCTCCTGGGAAGCTACACGCAGAGTTAGTCTGGGAGAAGAAGATATCAGACTCATTCCTTCAGCAATTGGCGGAGATCGGGATAAGCGCACCGGTGTCATTCTGGCCAAGTCTATTCCCGCCAAGAAATTCGGCATCAAGACGGGCGAACCGGTAGCCATGGCGCTGCGTAAGTGCCCGGACCTGTTCCTGGCAAGACCGGATTTCCGTCTTTATGAAGAATCCTCCAGGGCTTTCATGGACATCTGCCAGGAATACGCACCTGTAGTCGAGAAGTATTCCATCGACGAGTGCTTCCTGGATATGTCCGGTACCCATAAGATCTATCCGGATCCGGTTGCCATTGCCCATACCATCAAGGACAAGATCAGAGATTCATTAGGTTTTACGGTGAATGTGGGAATCGGCGACTGCAAGATCCTCGCCAAGATGGCCAGTGACTACGAAAAGCCCGATAAAGTCCATACACTGTACCGGCACGAGATCCCTCAAAAGATGTGGCCGCTTCCAGTTCGGGATCTGTTCTCGGTGGGCGCCTCTACTGCTGAAAAGCTGGAGAAAGCTAGAATTCGTACGATAGGCGATCTTGCAAACACACCTTTGGATCGGGTTCAGCGGCTCGTTGGCATTAAAATGGGTAAGCAGATCCACGACTATGCCAACGGAATCGATGACTCCCCTGTTCTGGCAGCTCCTGAGGAAGCCAAGGGATACAGCATTTCTACCACCCTGGAAGAAGACGTGGTTACCACCGAACAGGCCCACAAAGTACTCCTGGCGCTGACAGACAGTGTTACCGCCCGGATGCGCGCTGACGGTGTAAAAGCTTACTGTGTTGCCGTATCTATCCGGTCAAATGACTTTAAGACAAGGTCCCATCAGAAGAAACTGATGGATCCAACGGACATTTCCACCGAGGTTTATAAGCTCACCAAGCAGCTCTTTGCAGAACTTTGGGATGGTCACACTCCCCTGCGTCTCATTGGTGTAGCTCTGACGGATCTTACAAAAGAAGAAACTGCTCAGATGTCTCTGTTCCCCGATGAGAAGAAAGAACGCTCCAGGAAGCTTGACAAAGCCTACGATGCCATCAATAAGAAGTTTGGTGCCGCCACGATCCAGCGAGGCTCCAATCTACAGTCTGACCTTCGTGTAGGCAAGAAATACCAGGCACAGATGGAGCAGAAAAAGAAATCTGAAAGCTAATATCAAACACATAATTGGAGGTATTCTTATGGGTAAAACACTCGTTGCCTATTTCTCTGCCAGTGGTATCACCGCAAAAGTCGCGGACAAGCTTGCAGATGCGCTGGGCGCAGACATCTATGAAATCCGGCCTGAGACTCCTTACACAAAGGCAGATCTGAATTGGATGGATAAGAACTCCCGCAGCACCATCGAAATGAATGATAAAACCATCCGCCCTGCCATTGCAGACAAAAATGCTCGTATCGATGAGTACAACACCATCTTCCTTGGCTTCCCCATTTGGTGGTACGTAGCCCCCACCATCATCAATACCTTCCTGGAAAGCTATGACTTTGCTGGGAAAAAGATCATCTTGTTTGCCACCTCCGGCGGCAGCAGATTCGGCAAGACGGTCGAGGAGCTTAAGGTCAGCGTGCCTGATTCCTGTGAAATTTTCGAGGGCAAGCTGCTGAACGGGATTCAGACAATTCCGAGCATCCGGAAATGGACCGAATCTCTGAACCTATAAAATAAGAAAACCGCAGGACTGGAACAAAATCCAATCCTGCGGTTATTCCTTTATTGCCCTTTCTTATCTTCCCGGACAAACTGCTCTGCGCATTTACTCACACCTGAGTATGCAAAATATCGGAGCGGAATATTATATTTTCGAACTTCATCAATAATCCGATAGAAATGCTTATGCGAAAGAGCGTTAGTCTGAATCCATATTTCATCCGCCCGGCGGATCATATCAGGGTTCGGAAGCATCTCCCGATCAATAAACCGGATATCCGGGAATTTGGGTTTCATCTCTTTACACCAGGAGTCATGCCCTCCAAATACAATAATCCTTCGGCTTGTTTGATATGGGAAAGAGATATCTACCGCTGTCTCCTGCGCATCATATAGGTCGTTCTGCTGATTGAACATCAGTTCTCTCAGATCGTGCAAT